>QKDG01000028.1 GCA_003246805.1 Clostridia bacterium
AAATTTTATCAGTTATATTATTTATAACCTTAGTTTTAATTTTAGCTTTATAACATACTTAGTTTAATAATTTGTTAAGCTAATCAAATAGGAGAGTGACATCATGAAAAAAATAGTTGGGATTATTGTTGTTGTAATTATGATTATCTCTTGGGTGGCTCTCGCAGAATCGGCAAGTACTAATAGTTTGATTAAATCACCAGCGATTTACCAGTCATCATCTAAAACGCAGAAGCCTGCTACAACTCAAGCTACAACAACACAGGCTACTACCACAACAAAAGCTACTGCTACAACACAAGCTACTGCTACAACACAAGCTACTGCTACAACACAAGCTACTGCTACAACACAAGCTACTACAACAACACAGGCTACTACTACAACAAACATATCTTTGAATCAGGCGAATGCACTTAAAAAAGCTAAGCAATACTTAGATTTTTCAGCTTTTTCTTATAATGGATTAGTTGACCAATTAGAATATGAGGGGTTCACTAACTCAGATGCTGTATTTGGGGTAAATAACTGTGGTGCAATATGGAATGAACAGGCATATAAAAAAGCCAAGCAATACTTAGATTTTTCAGCTTTTTCTTATAGCGGATTAGTTAACCAATTGGAATATGATGGATTTACTCATGAGCAAGCGGTTTATGGGGTAACCAACTGTGGCGCTGACTGGAACGAACAAGCGTATAAAAAAGCTAAGCAATACTTAGATTTTTCAGCTTTTTCTTATAGCAGATTAGTTGAGCAATTAGAATATGAGGGATTTACTCATGAGCAAGCAGTTTATGGGGCAAGTTCAAACGGACTATCATAAATTGTTACATAATCTTTTTTGAGGAGGAATAATAATGATTGATTTGCATCTTTTCTTAAATTAAAGCCTGTTGACCCTTCTACTTTTTCAGGTATGATTCTACCGATTTTTGTTCAAGGTGAAACAATTCTTGGAACATTTAAAACCATCAGAGACGGTGTTGTTTTCACTAACAAAAGAATAATTGCAATTAATATTCAAGGCTTAACGGGAAAGAAAAAAGACTTTACTTCTCTTCCTTATAGCAAAATTCAAGCATTCTCTATTGAAAGTGCTGGAGTATTTGATTTGGATAGCGAGCTTGAATTATGGTTTAGTGGGCTTGGGAAAGTAAGACTTGAATTTGTTAGTAATGCAAATGTTTCAGAAATTGCAAGAATTATCAGTAGCTTTGTTTTATAAAAACTACCCTCTCACACGAGAGGGTTAAATTATATAAAGGGGGTTTAATAATGAATTGTGCATTATATTTGAGAAAATCAAGAGCAGAGGAAAATTCTGACCCTGTTGAAACTCTTGCAAGGCATAAAAAAATCCTGCTTGAATATGCAAAAAAACAGCGCCTGACTGTTCTCAAAATATATGAGGAGGGGGTAATGTCCGGCGACAGCTTAATGACAAGGCCACAAATGCAGCAGCTATTGTCTGATATCAGCGCCGGCGATTATGATGCTGTGCTTTGCATGGATATTGACCGTTTGGGCCGTGGCGATATGCAGGACCAGGGACTTATTATCAACACGTTGAAGTATTCTGACACGCTGATTATTACTCCCGATAAGACTTATAACCTCAACGACGAAACCGATGAGGAGCTAACCGAATTCAAAACATTTTTTGCAAGACGTGAGCTGAAAACTATTACCCGCCGACTTCAAAGAGGCTTAAAGCAGACTATAAGAGAAGGCGGATATGTCGCTAATGCCCCATATGGATACAAAAAGGCTTATCTTAATAAAAAGCCTACCCTTGAAATTATTGAAGAAGAGGCTTACTTTGTAAGGCTTATCTTCAAAATGTATCTTGAAGGCAATGGCTCGCAGATTATTGCTGATGAGCTTAACAGGCTGGGTGCTAAGCCCAGGCGGAACGAAAAATTCAGCAGAAACACTGTCAGATATATTCTTAAAAATCCTGTCTTTTGCGGTAAAATCTCATGGGACAGATACAAGCATTATCGCAAAGGCACCCACAACAATACTCTCAACAAGAGATACTACAATGATGAAAGCAACTGGATAACTGTTGACGGAATCCACGAGCCTATTATTGATGAGGATACTTTTAACAGGGCACAGGAAATACGAAAAAGCAAGTCTATCCCCTCAAAATCAAAAGGTAGTGTTAAAATATCAAACCCATTTGCCGGGCTTATTGTTTGTAAAAACTGCGGCTGCAAAATGCAAAGGCGGACTTTAAAGGGTGTTACCTATTTGCTTTGCTATACTTCCGGCTGTTGTGCCTCAACAAGATTTGAAATGATTGAAAAAGATATCTTGACCGCTGTCAGAGAATTTGCTGAAAGCTTTGAAATTAACTATACAAAGCTAAAAACAAATGATTTTGATTTGCTTACCTCTCAGCTAAAAACAGCTGAAAACAAGATGCAAACTTTGAACAAACAAAAAAACACCTTGCACGATTTGCTCGAACAAGGCATTTATAGTATTGATACATTCAAAGAGCGACAGCAATTGTTAAAAACACAGTTTGATGAAGTTAATGCGCTGATATCAAAGCTTAGCGCACAACTAAAATATACTAATACCGATCAAACTACTCTTTATAACAACATGATTACTTTATTATCCTTATGGCAGGAATCATCAGCACAGGAAAAGAATGTTTTAATAAAAAGGATTATTAAATCCGTTGAATACGAGCGCCCATCCCAAAAAGAAGACTACACCTTAAAGGTATTTTTTAATATATAAGGTTGATAGTCTTTATCAGAACAGCTGTCGTAAATACGTTGTGCTTCTATACATACTGCTTCCTTAAAGCTGCTTGAATTCGCTTTTAAATCGCTCATAATTATCCCCCTCAGAGTAAAATTAAAGTATTAAACTTCATTACATATTATTCAAAGGATAATTATTTAGTGACAGAATTTTATTAAGTAATACTAAGTATTTTTAAGTATTTTTGTCCACAACCTTAAAATTCTTCAAATTTCCGATTTTTTGTCGTCTTTCTTCGAGCACTTTTTCAACTTCGTCGTAGGTTAAACCTTTTTCAGCACAAAGCACCAAAATATGATACAATAAATCAGCAATTTCGTTTGAAAGCTCTTCATTATCGTCATTTTTTGCGGCAATAATCATTTCACTGCATTCCTCGCCACACTTTTTCAATATCTTATCCTGCCCTTTTGAGAAAAGATAGCATGTATAAGAGCCTTCTTCATAGTTATTCTTTCTGCTCGATATTATATTATATAAATCATTCAAAACATTTGACATTATTATTCCTCCGCAATTTTTTTGAAAAAGCAGCTGTATTCCCCAGTATGGCAAGCTACACCTGTCTGTTCAACATTTATTAGCAATGTATCGTCATCGCAATCGCCAAAAATACTAATTATTCTTTGCAAATGCCCCGATGTTGCACCTTTATTCCACAGTTCTTGACGAGAACGGCTATAAAACCAAGTATACCCTGTTTCCAATGTTTTATTTAAGCTTTCATTATTCATATACGCCAGCATTAATACTGCTTTTGTCTTTTCATCAACAACTATTGCCGGAATAAGCTCAGATTTCAAAAAAAACTTATCTATATTATCTATATGAATTTTCATTGTCATTTTACTCCTCTGACATTAATACTATTGTTTTTTAGATAATCCTTGACCTCACTGACTGTCAGCTCTTTAAAATGGAAAAGAGATGCCGCCAAAGCAGCAGAGGCCTTTGTCTTCTCAAACACTTCACTGAAATGACCTAAATTGCCACAACCACCACTTGCAATTACGGGTATTGTAACTACATCGCAAATTGCATTTAGCATTTCAATGTCAAAGCCTGCCTTTGTTCCGTCAGTGTCAATAGAATTAAGGCAGATTTCACCTGCACCAAGCTGCTGAACTTTTTTTGCCCACTCAACAGCATTCTTTTGGGTATCAATTCGTCCGCCGTTTATAACCACAGTGAAGCTGTCATTTTTATTTCTTTTTACATCCATACCAACGACTACACACTGGCTTCCAAATATATCGGCTGCTTGTGAAATAAGCTCGGGGTTCTTAACCGCAGAAGAATTAATTGAAATCTTGTCTGCTCCTGCTCTCAACGTTTCCCTGAAATCTTCAATTGAGCTGATTCCTCCGCCAACAGTCAAAGGAACAAATACTTGTTTTGCTGTTTCCCTTACAACATCAAGCATTGCTCCCCTCCCCTCATGAGAGGCAGTTATGTCATAAAACACCAACTCATCCGCACCCTGCTGATTGTATAGCTTTGCGTATTCGACTGGGTCACCAACATCCTTAATTCCCTCAAAATTTATGCCTTTTACTACTTTGCCGTTTCTTACATCAAGGCACGGGATAATTCTTTTAGCAAGCATTAAATATATCCTCCGTAATTTACTGATTTAAAAGGCTTTCAAAATTTTTCAATATCTTCAAGCCAACATCCCCGCTTTTTTCTGGGTGAAATTGTGCACCATATACATTCCCTTCAAATACCAATGCAGGGATTATATCACCGTATTCACAATAAGCTGCAATATTTTCTTTTTTGCAGTAGGCCTGAAATGAATGGACAAAATATACATAAGCCTCGTCAGGTAAATTATACATCAAAGGGCAATCGTTTTGCTTTTCAAGCTTATTCCAGCCCATGTGAGGAATAATAAGCCCATTATCAACAATTTTATCCACCTTACCATTTATTAGCGAAAGTCCGTCAGCTTCCTCAAATTCATAGCCTTTTTCAAAGAGTATCTGCATTCCAAGGCATATACCAAGCATGGGCTTTTGTTTAGTCTGTTCTTTAATAGTTTCTATCAAGCCTGTTTTGCCAAGCATTTTCATTGCTGCAGGGAAAGCACCAACACCAGGAAGAATCAAGCCATCGGCATTTTCTATATCTTCCTTTTTGTTTGTAATAGTACTATTAATATTTAAATAATCAAGAGCATTTTTAACTGAGAATAAATTTCCTGCTCCATAATCTATTATTGCAATCATTATAAAACTCCTTTTGAGGATAAAACCTTATCTCCTGATATTTTTAGCGCATCCTTTATAGCATGAGCGACAGCTTTAAATATAGCCTCATTCTTATGGTGGTCGTTTTTCCCGTAAGCTACATTTGTGTGCAATGTAATAAGTGAGTTCATAGAAAAAGCTCGCCAGAATTCCTCAGTAAGGCAATTATCGTAATCACCTGTTCGGCTGTCTTCAAATTCTGCATTAAAAACAAGGTAAGGGCGGCCACTGATATCAACACATGCAAATCCAAGAGCTTCATCCATAGGAATAAATGCTGTTCCATATCTTGTTAACCCAATTTTATTCCCTAACGCCTGAGCAAAAGCCAACCCAAGCACAATTCCGGTATCCTCAACAGTATGATGCCCATCAACCTGTAAATCACCTTTTACTGAAAGGTCAATATCAATACTGCTGTGAACAGCAAAAGCCGTCAGCATATGGTCAAAAAAACCTATTCCTGTTGAAATTTTGCTTTCCCCCGTACCGTCAAGGTTGATTGACACATTAATATCTGTTTCCTTTGTTTTTCTTGATATAGTTGACTTCCTCATTTTTTGTCACTCCTGTTCTTTAAAATATTCCTCTAACGCCTCAATAAGTTTTTTGTTTTCATATTCACTGCCTGAGGTAATTCTTAAATATCCGTCAAAGCATCTTATTGCTATTGATTTTTTTAGCATAAACTCATAAATCTCTTTTGAATATTTTGTTTTAATAAAAACAAAATTAGTTTTAGGCTCATATATCTTTTCTATAATACTATTGTTTTCAGATATTTCTTTTATGCTTTTGTATAGAAGCTCAGTTTGATTTATTATTTTAGAAATATTGTTTTTGATAATATCTTTATGAGAAAACAATATTTCAACAAGCTTTTGCGATATTAAATCAGTGTTGTAAGGGGATTTAACAGCTTTTAATGCTTTTGTGATATTGCTGTTAGCAACAGCAAACCCAAACCTTAAACCAGCTAACCCAATAGCTTTTGAACAGGTTTTAAGTACAATTAAATTGTCATATCTGCTTATTTCATCAAGTATGCTCTGATTCCAGAAATCCATATAAGCTTCATCAACTACAACAAGGCAGGATATATTTTCGATGATTTTTAAAACATCAGCTTTTTCTATTCCTAATGAGGTTGGGTTGCAAGGGTTTGAAAAAATAAGCATTTTAACATTATTATTATTGCAAAACTCTATAAGCTTGTCTGTATCAATTGTAAGGCTTTGTTCATCATTTTTGAAATTTAAAACTTTGTTCTCATAAAGGCTTGGATAAAAGGAATACATTGAAAAATCATGAGTGAACGCAGCAACTATATCACCTTTTTCAAGAAAACAGCTTGTTATAATCGATATAAGCTCGTCTGAGCCGTTTCCCGCTGTAACAAAATCTTTGTTTAGATTATAGAAATCTGAAAAAGCTTCAACAGCCTTAGCAGCATATGCATCTGGATATCTGTTAAGTTTTAAGGAAGCTATTGCGCCAGATATTTCGTTGTTAAGAATATCATTTATGTTAATAAATGACTCATTAGCGTCAAGCCTGATTGCAAACTCGCCTTTAATAGGCTCATAAGGTTCAAGATTACAAAGCTTGCTGTTAAGGGAATATGCCATAATTAAAACCTCACTTTTATTGCATTGGCGTGAGCCGTCAGCCCCTCTTTTTCAGCGACTAAAACAATATCATCCTTGGCTTGTCGCAATGCCTCATCAGTGTAATAAATATAGCTTGAACGCTTTACAAAGCTGTTGACCGACAATGGTGAGAAAAACCTTGCAGTCCCGCTTGTGGGAAGAACATGATTTGGGCCTGCATAATAATCACCAAGTGGTTCTGGCGCAAACTGCCCCAAGAAAATTGAGCCAGCATTATCAAGCTTTCCTAAATATTCAAAAGGATTATCAAGTAAAACCTCTAAATGCTCAGGCGACAATAAATTAGCAAGCTCAACAGCTTTGTTTGTGTTTTCGCAAATAATTATTGCTCCATAGTCTTTAAGTGATTTTTCAATTATAGCCCTTCTTGACAAATCTTTTATTTGATTTTCTATTTCCTTTATTGTTTCATCAGCAATGCATTCGCTTGTTGTTATAAGTATTGAAGAAGCAAGCACATCATGCTCTGCCTGTGACATTAAATCAGCAGCAATGTATCTCGGATTTGCATTATGGTCAGCAAGAATCAAGATTTCACTCGGGCCTGCTATCATATCAATATCAACAACGCCATACAAAAGCTTTTTTGCAGTTGCAACAAATATGTTGCCCGGCCCCACTATCTTATCTACTTTTGGAACATCCTCAGTACCATAAGCAAGGGCTGCCACAGCTTGTGCACCACCAGACAAGAAAACTCTGTCAACACCACAAATTGCTGCCGCTACAAGAATATCTTTGTTAGGCGTCCCATCTTTAAGTGGTGGGGTAACCATTATAATTTCTTTTACACCTGCAATTTTAGCTGGAATAGCGTTCATGAGAACTGATGATGGATATGCTGCTGTTCCGCCAGGAACATAAAGACCAACCCTTTCAAGCCCTCTTACCTTTTGCCCTAAAACAACTCCATTTGCCTGAGGGTTTATAAACCCCTGCTCCTTTTGCCTGTTATGAAAATCAGATATATTTTCCATCGCATTTAAAAGAGCATTAACAAAGCTTTCGTCCGCTTCTGACAAAGCATCATTAATAACCTCACGTGGGACTTCATAATACTCAGGTGTGACACCGTCAAATTTTTCGGTAAACGCTAAAACTGCCTTATCACCGTTTAGTTTTACTTCATCGATAATATCTGTTACTATTTGTGATATCATGGAATTAGTCTCAGAGTTTCTTTCGTCAAGCTTTTTTATGAAATTATACTCATTTATACCATTTGCATATATCTTCTTAATCATGTTACACCACCTATATATTATTCTCAATCATCTTAATCAGGGCTTCTATTTCCTGCTGTTTAAGCTTCATACTAACTGTATTTACAATTAATCTTGCTGAAATCGGTGCGATAGTATCAATAACTTCCAACCCATTTTCTTTGAGTGTTGTTCCAGTTTCTACAATATCAACAATTGCATCAGATAATTCAAGCAACGGGGCAAGCTCAACCGAACCTTCAATCTTAACAATTTCAACGTCCATTCCCTTGCTTTCAAAATAATTGCGTGCAACGTTTGGATATTTTGTTGCAATAGTCTTTACATTGTATCCGCTATAAAATGAACTTCCCTTTTTTGTTGCAACAGCAAATCTGCATTTGCCGAATCCTAAATCAACAAGCTCAAAAAACTTGCCCTTCATTTCCATAATTGTATCTTTCCCAACAACACCGATATCACATACACCATGCTCTACATAAGTGATAACATCGGCAGCCTTTGCTAATACAACCTCCATTTTGCCATCGGCAACTGGAAGAATAAGCTTTCTTCCTTTTTCGTGAACAGCAGTGCAATCTATCCCAAGCTTTTCAAATAAAGCAATTGTATCTTTTTCAAGCCTGCCCTTTGTTAAAGCTATTCTCAATGGTTTATTCATTTGTTGCACCACCTTTTAATGTAATAAAGCTTATTTTTTCTCCTACAACGCAGATTTTCTCAATATGCTTTTTTTGGGCATAGGACTCTGTTTCATTTAAAGAATCAAATACTGAGTTCTCAACATTATTCCCTTCTTTATTAAGAACCTTAGCATAAGACAGCGCTTTTAGCTCATAGCCTGATTCGCAGAATATTATAATATCTGAATGCTTATTTTCAGGCGCAGAATTTAATTTTTTTAAAATTGTAGTAATCGTATCAACATTTACACCAAAACCAATAGCAGGAGTATCAAGCCCAAATTCTTTTATAAGTTTGTCATATCTGCCACCCGACAAAACCTCATCACCTGCACCCTGCAGATATCCACGAAATACAATCCCTGTGTAGTAATTCGTTTTGCTAACAATTCCTAAATCAACTGTTATTTTCCCGTTGTAACCAAGCATTGAAAGATTATTGTAAACATTTTTAAGATTAGACAAAATACTGTCAATCTTCTCATCAAAAAAGAGTTGAGAGGCTTTTTCAAAAACCTCTATTCCACCAAAAAGCCGTGGTAATTGCTTTAACGCATTTGTTATTTTATTATCGCCGATAGAATCCAGTAAATCATTTAAAGCTGGGTAATTCTTAACCTCAATCAATCTCCTGATTTCCTCAGAAACATTCTCATCAACGTTCAAATGAGAAACAAGCTCTTTAAAGAAACCGATATCACCAATTTCAAGGCTGAAATTTGCATCATCAAAGGCAGAGAGTGCCTGAATTGCAAGGAACAAAACCTCTAAATCAGCTTTTTTGGTTGATGAGCCAATTAGCTCTATTCCAGCCTGAACAATTTCGTTACTTCTTCCTGCCAAAGCAGGGTTGTTCAGATATTTACTCTGATTATAAAACAGCCTGAGCGGAAGAGTATAGTCTTTTAATCTCGTTGCTACCATTCTTGCGATAGGAATAGTAGAATCAGGCCTGATTGTTATCAATCTGCCCTTTGTATCTGAAAGCTTATATAAATCTTCCTGCTGAATAAAGCTTGAATTTTTATTGAAAACATCAAAAAACTCAATACCAGGGGTAACAACCTCGCTGTATCCCATAGCAGAAAATATACTTCTTAACCTGCATTCAACCTCACGCCTTGCCAAACAATCTTCAAATAAATAATCCTTTGTCCCCTCAGGAGTTATCAAATCATAAAACCTCATAAATGCCTCTTTCACTTTAATGTAGTAACGTGTTATCATATTACTATGTTATCACGTTTATCTTTTTATGTCAATACTAAAAATTATAAATAAAACAAGGAAATCTGGCTGGTTTCGGGCAAATCGCCAAATGCACCAGAATTTTTCATCATTTCGATAACAGTTTTTGATGCGCCACTTTTTTGCTGAACTTCTTCAATTGAAATAAAGCCACCGTTCTGTGCGGTTTCATATAGATTTTTTGCCGCTGCTTCACCAACACCTTTTAATGAATTAAAAGGAAGCCTTAGCTTTCCATCTTCTATTATAAATATTGTTGCGTGTGATTTATAGATATTTACCGGTAAAAATTCAAACCCACGGCAAAGCATTTCATTAGAAAGCATAAGCATTTCAAGGATACTATCTTCTTTTGTTGTTCTGTCATTTCCCTTTTGAACAAGCTCATCAAGCTTGTATTTTGTGGCCGTCTTGCCTTTTACAGCTGTTTCAGCATCAAAATCCTCTCCACGCACAGTAAAAATAGCTGAATAGAACTCCAAAGGCTTATAAACCTTAAACCAGGCAAGCCGTATTCCTGCTATTACATATGCCGCCGCATGCGCCTTAGGGAACATATACTGGATTTTAAGGCAGCTGTCGATATACCATTGTGGTACGTTATGGTCAAGCATTATTTGCTTCATCTCGTCAGTCAAAAGCTTTTTTGCATTACCTTTTCGTGTAATTTCCATAATTTTAAATGAGAGCTTAGGCTCAACGCCATGATAAATCAGATATGTCATAATGCTGTCACGAGTTCCTATTACCTCACTGATAGTACAGGTTCCTGCCTTGATAAGCTCCTGCGCATTTCCAAGCCATACATCAGTACCATGTGAAAGACCAGATATCTGCAACAAATCGCTGAAATTTTTGGGTTTTGATTCAACAAGCATTTGCCTTACAAAGCTTGTGCCCATTTCAGGAATACCAAGAGTTCCTGTTTCACAGCCTATTTCATCAGGAGAAATTCCAAGAGCTTCAGGAGATGTGAAAAGGCTATAAACATTTTTGTCGCTCATATCTATATCCATTACAGACAAGTTGGTCAAATCCTCTAAATACTTATATAATGTAGGAACATCGTGCCCTAATTCATCAAGCTTTAATATAGTATCGTGTAAAGAATGGAAATCAAAGTGTGTTGTTATAATATCTGAATCTGCTTTATCAGCGGGCCTTTGAACTGGCGTAAAATCATAAACCTCAAAATCAGACGGAACAACAACCATTCCACCTGGATGCTGCCCTGTTGTTCTTTTTATTCCTGTGCAGCCGATTGTGAGCCTGTTTTCTTCAGCTGAGGATACAGTCATTTGCTTTTCTTCAAGATATTTTTTAACATAGCCAAATGCTGTTTTATCTGCAACAGTTGCAATTGTTCCAGCCTTGAATACATGGTCGGAGCCAAAAAGCTCCTCTGTATATTTATGTGCCTGCGACTGGTAATCACCAGAAAAATTAAGGTCAATATCAGGGGCTTTATCGCCGTCAAATCCGAGAAAAGTTTCAAAAGGAATATCATGCCCATCCCTTTTCATATCTGTATTGCAGTCAGGGCATTTTTGGGGTTGCAAATCAAAGCCTGAACCGACAGAGCCATCAGTGATAAATTCGCTATATTTGCATGCT
>QKDG01000061.1 GCA_003246805.1 Clostridia bacterium
ATCGGATTAGCCTCAAAAAGATATTTATCAAAATATTCATTTGAAATCTGCCCTGAACGCAGCTTGAATTCACCTGTTATATGTGAAAGCTCATAAATCTTTTTTGCGATTTCGCTTTTATTCATTAGTTTAAAACTCCTTTATTACTTTGAAGCTGCTTCTAATAAAACAGCAAAATCTTCAGCTTTTAGTGAAGCACCACCGATTAAACCGCCATCAATATTCTCTTTTGTAAGAAGTCCAGCAGCATTCTTAGGATTCATAGAACCACCATATTGGATTGTCATAGCGTCAGCATCAGCCTTAGAGTATAGCTTTTCTACAACGCCACGGATATATGCACATACTTCTTCAGCTTGTTCATCTGTTGCTGTTTTTCCTGTTCCGATAGCCCAGACAGGCTCATAAGCGATAACAATATTCTTAATTTCGTCAGCTGTCAAGCCCATTACAGCAACCTTTGTCTGAAGCCCTACAATTTCTTCTGTTATCCCCTGCTCTCTTTCTTCAAGCAATTCACCAACACAAAGAAGAACCTTTAAACCAGCAGCAACAGCAGCCTTTGTCCTCTTATTAACAGTTACATCAGTTTCGCCAAAGTATTGTCTTCTTTCAGAGTGGCCGATAACAACGTATTCAACGCCCATTTCAGTTAGCATATCTGCTGAAATCTCACCAGTGAAAGCTCCGCTTTTTTCAAAGTGACAGTTCTGAGCACCAACCTTGATGTTTGTTCCCTTTGTCAGCTCAACAGCTGTTTCAAGATTTGTGAATGGAACGCATATTACAACGCCACAGGTTGCATTTTTTGCAACAGGAATTAATGCCTCAATCAAAGCCTTAGCCTCAGGGCGTGTTTTGTTCATTTTCCAGTTTCCAGCTATAATGGCTTGTCTTAGTTTTTTGTTCATTTTAAATCGACTCCTTCATATTTTATTATTAAAACATCAGATTTTAAAAAAGGCAGGCAATTAAGCCTGCCCTAAAATTAAAATTATTTCTTATTAGCGATTACATCAATACCAGGAAGAACCTTACCCTCAAGATATTCAAGAGAAGCACCGCCACCTGTTGAAATATGGCTCATCTTATCAGCAAATCCAAGCTGGATAACAGCAGCAGCTGAATCACCACCACCGATTATTGTTGTTGCATCTGTTTCTGCCAAAGCCTTAGCAACAGCAATTGTTCCCTTTGCAAGAATTGGGTTCTCGAACACACCCATAGGGCCGTTCCATACAACTGTCTTAGCTTTTTTAACAGCATTTGCAAAAAGCTCCTGTGTTGGGAGACCAATATCAAGCCCCATCATATCAGCAGGAATTTTATCGGCATCAACCTGGAAAACTTCAATTTCTGCATCTATAGGGTCCGGGAAGTCTCTAGCAACGATTGTTCCGATAGGTAGCAATAATTGCTTGCCAAGCTTTTCTGCTTTTTCCATCATTTCTTTACAGTAGTCAATCTTCTCACTGTCAACAAGTGATTTTCCTACTTCATAGCCCTTCGCTTTCAAGAATGTATAAGCCATTCCTCCGCCAATGATTAACGTATCGCATTTTTCCAAAAGATTTGAAATAACATTTAGCTTATCAGCAACCTTTGCACCACCAAGTATAGCAACGAAAGGACGTTCAGGAACTTCTACAGCATTTCCAAGGTAGTTGATTTCCTTCTGCATCAGGTAGCCTACTGCAGTTTCTTTAATGTAATCTGTAACACCAGCAGTTGAAGCATGAGCTCTGTGAGCTGAGCCAAAGGCATCCATTACAAAAACATCTGCAAGTGAAGCAAGCTCTTTGCTGAATTCTGCACCGTTTTTTGTTTCTTCTGAACCTCTGAAACGTGTGTTTTGTAGAAGAACAACGTCGCCTTCATTCATTGCAGCAACTGCAGTTTTTGCGTTTTCGCCAACAACGCTGTCATCATTTGCGAATACAACGTTCTTGCCAAGAAGCTCAGAAAGCCTTGTTGCAACTGGTGACAATGAGAATTTTTCTTCAGGTCCATTTTTTGGCTTGCCAAGGTGAGAACAAAGAATTAACTTACCCCCATCTTTAATAAGCTTATTGATTGTAGGCAATGCAGCTGTAATTCTGTTATCATTTGTAATAACGCCATCCTTTAAAGGAACGTTAAAATCACAACGAACTAAAACTCTCTTTCCTTTAACATTAATGTCATCAACGGTAACCTTATTTAGTCCTGCCATATATATACATCCTTTCATGTAAATCTATTTAAGTTGTTAAAATTTAAACAACCTATTATATTTTATACCATTATGCATAATTAATCAATATTTAAAACCGAAAAATTACGATTTTTTTTTAATACAATTTTGTATATTGAGACTATTCGATGTTCTTTCTTGCTTTGATTGCTATTCCTGCAACCTCTGCGCCAGCGTTGTTTGAAACAGCTGCACCTATCTGAATAACTAATTCTGGTGGATAACCTACCCTTTTTGTCATTTCTTTTGATAAAACCTCAGCGTGTTCATCCACACTACCTTTTATAATAATATATGGAGTTTGTGGTATCATATTCTTAGATGCAGTATCAGCAATTGTTGGAATAATATTTTTATTACCCCTGATTTTTTCAAGTGTATTTGATGTGCCATCAACCATCTGGATTAATGGCCTTAAACCAAGAAGCTCACCCATAAATGCAGCAGCACAGCTCACCCTGCCAGAACGCTTAACCTGTTCTAGTGAATATGGTGAAAAATAAATCTCAACACAAGAAAACCAATCCTTTAAAAAAGCGATTATTTCATCTGAGGAACAACCTTTTTTTGCTTTTTTTGCAGCCTCAATCACCGCATAGCCATAGCCTGCTGTATATGTAAGTGAATCAACCACATGAATTTTAAACTTATCAATCGCCTGAGGATTCTCATCATAGAAATTATCTTTAGCCAACAAAGCAGAATTATATGTGTTTGACCCTGTTGAAGAAATTGTAACGCAAATAACTTCGGCATAGCCACTTTCAAAAATCTCTTTATAAGCCTCGACAAACCTGAATGAAGAAATTTGTGAAGTAACCGGTAATTCCTTGCTTGTTGCAAGCATTTCATAAAATTCTTCATTTGATAATGTTTCGCGTTCAATATAATCCTTGCCATCAACTATAATAGGGAAACCTAATACTCTGATATCAAGCGTTTCTTCGTGTTCAGCAGAAATATCACAGGCAGAATCAGTTAAAATTTTAATTCTTCGCATATTTACCTCCAACTATATTTTGTTAGAAAGCCCTTGGTGTTAAGTTCGGGGAAGTTCCATTGCCTTAAAACCTCATATGCTGCAATAGCAACTGAGTTTGACAGGTTAAGGCTGCGAAGCTCCGGCTTCATTGGAATACGGACACAAGTTTCCTGATTATTATATAATAACTCCTCAGGTAATCCTTTATCCTCTCTCCCAAAAATTATATAAGAATTATTGGGATACTTTATTTCAGAATAAACCTTTTGCCCTTTGGTTGTAAAATAAAAAAAATCGCCTTTGTTTTTAGAAAAAAAATCTTCAATATTCTCATAATACTTTACATTCAACTTATCCCAGTAGTCAAGACCAGCACGCTTTAAGGTTTTGTCAGAAATTTCAAACCCCATAGGCTTTATAAGATGTAGCTGTGCACCCGTTACAGCACAAGTTCTTGAAATATTGCCAGTGTTCTGGGGAATTTGTGGTTCAACAAGTACTATATTCAAAGAATACATTGTATCTCTCCTATTATATCATAAAGATATTGCCATATCAATAATTGATATGAAAATCTTGTAATATTACTTATACTGTTAATTTTTATAATATTTATTACTTTTATAATATTTGATAACCCAGATATAAAAATTATTAAACATACTAAATTTAGTATATAATATCACTGTGTAAACTATTTAAAAAATAATGATGCGAATTATTTTAAAGATTTTCATATTCCCTTAATATCATATTCTGAATAAGCCAGCTCAAACAAGATTCAATCATTATACCATTTCGTGGCTGAGCAGAATAACTGTAAGTAGTTTTTACAGCAATTTCAACAAAGCAGGTCGCACGATTTATTGCTATCGGCAGGCTGTCACCCTTTAATAATCCACCAACTAAAACACTTGTGAAGATATCACCTGTTCCAGGATAATTTACAGGAACATAATTGCACTTAACTTTCCAAAAAGAATTGTACCTTTTATCATAGCCAATGTTGCAGTTTGAACCATCGGCTAATACAACGCTTGTAATCACAACAGTATGAGGGCCTTTTTCAGATAATCTTACAAGCCAGCTTTTTGCCTGGCTTGATGTCAGAGGTGAAGAAGGAAAATCCTGTTTTAAAAGAATAGCTGCTTCCGTCAGATTTGGCGTAATAATCTCCGCTTTGCTCACAAGCTCAGACATTCTCTTGCAAAGCTCATTTGTATAGGTTCTGTATAGCTTGCCATGGTCACCCATAACAGGGTCAACAATTTTTAAAGAATCAGGATAGCTGTCAAAAAAATCTATACAATGGTCTATCTGACCGCTTGAAGCCAAAAAACCACTATATATACAATCAAAATCTTCGTTCAACCTTTTATAATGATTAAGTGCAGGAATGATATAGTCAGTTAAATCGCGCATAACGACATCCCCGAATCCACCAGTATGTGAAGATAAAATAGCCGTAGGAACAGGACAGCACTGGACGCCCATGGTAGACAAGACTGGTAGGATTACAGTCAGCGAGCATCTTCCTATCCCTGATAAATCGTGTATAGCTGCCACTTTTTTATTTAAATCCACAAAAATCCCCCGATTATTCTGACAACAAATAGCCTTATAATTTAATAATTATATCATATTTTTTTATCTATTACAATGCATTTTTCGCTTAATTTGACATTTTAAAGCATGGATAAAAGCTATGATTCTTCAAATAATATCAATGTAAACTGTATTAGGAGGATAATATTATGAATATGGGTCCATTCGTTAAGGGTATGTCAATAGGAGTAACCGTTGGAGCAATTACCTATGCTATGACAAGAACAGGTAACAGCAATCCTACAAAAAGAATGAAGAGAACAGCAAGCAAAGCATTGAAAACAATGGGAACAATTGTTGACAAAATATCCTATATGATGAAGTAGAAAAAGCCCCTGCTAAGCGGGGGCTTTTTTCTTTAAATATTATGTTTATTTAACTTTATATTTTTGCTATTTTTGCAAAGTTTGCCATTATTTTTTTTGTTCCTTTACTGTCAAAAGCGATTTCAAGCATTGTGTCACCAGACATTTTGGTTGAATTCAATACTGTTCCCTCACCAAATATATTATGAGAAACTCTGTCACCCACTGAAAAATCTACACATACCTGCTTTGTTTTCTCTGCCACTTTTTTATTTGCCAGCTGTGCCTGCAAGGATATATTGGTTGGTGGGACTATTTTGTTAACCGGTCCAGAAGATTGTACCCTTACATACTCCTGCTGTTCGAATTGAAGATATTTATCAGGGAGCTCTTTTAAAAATCTTGAAGGTCGATTTCTGTTAATATTACCGAATAGCATTCTTTCAACACAATGTGATAAGAAAAGCTCCTTTTTTGCTCTTGTTATTGCAACATAAGCAAGCCGACGTTCTTCTTCAATTTCATCCTCGTTCATGCTTGTAATACTTCTTGCTCCGGGGAAGATATTTTCTTCAAGCCCTACTACAAAAACATGAGGGAATTCAAGCCCCTTGGCTGCGTGCATGGTCATCATCGCAACATAGTCGGAGTTTTCGTCTAAATTATCAATATCTGTGAACAGCGCAATTTCCTCTAAAAATCCGGATAAAGATGGCTCTTCGGCTTGCTTTGAATATTCAACCATTGTTGATTTCAATTCGTTTATATTTTCAAGGCGCATTGCACCTTCATCACCAAGAGATTTCATATAAGCAAGATATCCTGTTTTTTCAAGCAATAAATCCAACAGGTCTTCAAGAGTGTTGTCTTCTGAAAAAGCTGTCAGCTCATCAAAAATACCTGCTACCTCAATTAGTAATCTTGATTTTTTTGATAGTGGTGCATATTCGGCACTGTTGCGCATAACTTCGATTGGAGTTATTCCCAAATCTGAGGTTATTTGCTCGAGCACAGAGAATGTTGCATCACCGATACCTCTCTTTGGCTCATTTATAATTCTTTTTAATCTGAGTATATCGGCAGGATTATTTATTACGGCAAAATATGATAAAACATCCTTTATTTCTTTCCTGTCATAGAACTTCTGCCCGCCAAAAATTTTATATGGGATTCCCCCAGAAACCAATGCACGTTCAATGCTGTTTGATTGCGCATTCATTCTATATAGAACTGCAAAATCACTGTATTTTGCTCCGTCTTTGATTTTGTTCAGGATTGTTTCAGCTATAAACTTGGATTCGCCTGCTTCATTCGCTGCTTTATAAACGGTTACCTTACTGCCGTCGCCGCTCGATGTCCACAGATTTTTGCCTTTTCTTCCTGAATTGTTTTTTATAAGCTCATTTGCTACTGAAAGTATGTTTTGAGTGGAACGATAATTCTGTTCAAGCCTTATTACCTTAGCATTTTCAAACTGCTCCTCAAATGACAAAATGTTTTCAATAGTTGCTCCCCTAAATTTGTAGATACTTTGGTCGTCATCACCCACTACGCAAAGGTTGCCATATTTTTTTGAAAGCAGGCTGACAAGCCTAAACTGAACCATATTTGTATCCTGATATTCGTCAACAAGAATATATCTGAATCGGTTCTGATAATGCTCTAAAACCTCAGGGAACTGTTCAAACAACTTGACTGTGAGATTTATAATATCATCAAAATCAACAGCATTTGCAGCAAAAAGCTTTTTCTGATAAAGCTTATAAATGCGAGAAACAGCAAGCTTCCGATAATCCCCTTGTGACTCGCTCTCAAATTCTTCCGGTGAAAGCATTTTATCCTTTTGCCTGCTTATTTCAGATAAAATCGCACGTGGGGGGAACATTTTTTCAGCTAAATCAAGCTCAGAAAGACAATCCTTGATTAATCTTTGAGAATCATCGCTATCATATATAGTAAAGCTTGAGCTATAACCTAATCTGTCAATTTCCCGCCTTAAAATTCTGACACAGGTTGAATGAAAGGTTGCTGCCACAATACCTTGTGATTTTTCGCCAAGCATTTTTTCAAGGCGGTCCTTTAATTCTCCGGCTGCCTTGTTTGTGAATGTAATAGCAAGAACCTGCCACGGGTTAACACAATCAAATGAAATTATGTCCTTCAATTTTTCTGTATCATCGGTTTCCCCTTTTATATAGCTATGTAAAAACTGCATATCATCATCAGTAACGTCGCCAATATTATCATTGTAATAAGAATTTCCAAAATAAATCATGTTGGCAATTCTGTTTACCAACACTGTTGTTTTTCCACTTCCTGCCCCTGCAAGAATAAGCAACGGCCCTTTTACTGTAAAAACTGCTTCCTGCTGCATGCCGTTCATTCTGTTAAAATATTTTTTTAACGCATCTTTTTTAATCTCATTAAAGTTATTGATATTATTCATACATATTGCTCCATTCAAAAAAGTCTGTTTTAATTATATCATATTAATCTCAAATTTAAAATACATAAAAATTTTATAAAAATTGAAATAATTTTACATTTGGGCAGTTATTTTGTATTTTTTATATAGAAATAACCAACTATATATTGTATAATATATATGTACATATAGACAAAAGGGGAACTGCTATGAAAATTGAACCAAACAAAAAATACAACACAATTGCGTTTTATGTTATAATCATTGTTGCCATCAGCCTTATGATGATTATTGCTATTTTTAAAATAGAACAGATTGCTCTGATAATTGAAAAAATCACATCTGTTTTAATGCCGGTAATATGGGGATTTGTTTTAGCTTATCTTTTAAACCCTATAATGAAGCTTATCGAAAAGCTGACAAAAAGGCTTTTTTCGAGAAAAAAACCACACGAAAAATTATGCCGGGGAATATCTGTTTTTTTTACAATGGTTTTTTTTATAGCATTATTATCAGCTTTGATTGCTATCATTATTCCTCAGATTGTTGAAAGTATTAAATCAATATTTGACAATTTTGAAGACTGGTTTAACAATATTCAAGGTGCCACAAATAATTTGCTTGAAGAATATCCTCAGATAAATAGCATAATAATTAATGACTATGAAAAAATCTCTGCTTATATTCAACAATTTGTAAACGACATACAACCAAATCTAAACAGCTTTATAGGGAATTTATCAAAAGGCGTCGCAGATTTTCTACTGGGATTAAAGGACTTTTTGCTCGGCCTTATTGTCTCAATATATTTATTGTTAAGCAAAGAGAAACTGCTTTCGCAGATTAAGAAAATTTCTATCGCATTATTCAGTAAAAAATCTTGCGAACGAATATTTTCTGTTTATCATAAGACAAACGGCTTGTTTATGGGATTTATAAGTGGGAAAATAATTGACTCATTTATTATCGGATTATTATGCTTTATCGGGCTTACTTTTTTAAAAATTCCGTTTGTTGTCCTTATCAGCGTTATTATAGGGGTAACAAATGTAATTCCGTTTTTTGGCCCAATAATTGGGGCAATTCCAAGTGGTTTGCTTGTTCTTCTTGCAAAGCCAAGCGCAGTTATTCCATTTGTAATTTTTGTGATTATCCTGCAACAATTTGATGGAAACATATTAGGCCCTCGTATTCTTGGTGACTCAATAGGTTTACCACCCTTCTGGGTGTTGTTTTCAATTCTTATCGGCGGTGGATTGTTCGGATTTTTGGGAATGCTGCTTGGGGTTCCCACATTTGCATTATTCTATACTTTATTCAGGGAATTTGTTGAAAATAAACTCAAGAAAAAGGATATGCCGACACAGACAAAGGCATATAATGGAAATATAGAGCATTTATATAAAATTAAACGTGCAAATGAAACAGATAATGTCGGCTATGAAAACTTTATGAACCCCAAAAAATAGCATCGCAATTTAAATTTGTAAAAAAGAGCTGATTAAATTAGTATTAATCAGCTCAACTTATAGAAAAGTCCTTTTCCACAGTATAATTAAAAATTATGGTGCAAATTTTTGTGGCTTTTCGGCCGCCCACACACTTTAGCAAAAGAAATATAATTATTTGACACTCTGAGATGATTAATTAATTGTTAATCATCTCTTTTATTTTATAATATAGTCTTTATAGCCTGAATCTGAAAACATCTTGATTACTTCGTTATAATCCTGCTCAGAAAGGCTTGTTGCATTAATTAACGGGATGATGCTGTTATCAGGAGAAAGCTTTTTAACTTCTGCCAAAACTGTTTTGATTTTATCAGAAACACCAAGACTCTGAGTTTCCAGAACTGTGCCATCCTTCAACGTCAGATTTGCTGCAAGCTGAGTAATATCAATTTCTACTACAAAATCAATCCCCGCAAGCTCCGAAGGAACAAATACCTCACTGTTACCAGTAATGACATCTGTTGCCAAAACCTTTAGCATTGTCTGCGAATTCTTGCTTTCTGCCTGCGTTTTAATCATATTTAAAGTAGCTGTCAATGCGGTATGCCTGTTTGTGTCTTTTACTATTGTTCCTATATAATTCAAATCACTATCCCTGAATGATGGGAAAATTAAATCAGAAGCAATAATTTTAGAAAACCCTGCCGACGTAATTTCATCCGTCAGCTGCTTCAAATAATCCTTTGCCTGATCAGAAAATGGTGAAATCCATGGTTTACCACCAAGGGTTGGATTATTATCAAGCCACATTGTTTCAGCAGTCTCAAATTTATATCCTATTAAATAATTTGCTCTCGGGGCTAAATTATCATAAAGAACACTCATCTGTGCAACTGGTAAAACACCATTAGCATTAATAATCCGCGCAATGTCTGCCGTTGTTAATGTCCCCTTAACTGCATTTGCTGCAACTGCCACTGTGTTCTGAGTATTAAAATTCAGCTCTCCGCCTTGTATCTTCAAATCAACAACAACGCTGGTTATCCCTTTGGTTTTTGCAGCAATAATCGCATCATTGAGCGCCTGCTCACTTACTAATGCCTCAGCAGGAAGTACATAATAAATGGCAACAGGCTCAATTATTCCATCAGGCTCTGACTCCTCCTGCGAGGAAGAATCTGTTTCGGATGAATCTACAGGTGGCTGCCATACTTCGCTTGATTCATCTGCACTTGGATTGTTGAGATTTTCAAAAAATTTAATAATAGGCGGTGCTGCACTTTTTCCGATAAAAATTCCTGCTGCTGCTATTATCAACACCAGTATAACAGATATTATTTTTTTAAAAACTGAATTTTTCTTCCTGTACAATCTCTTTGTGTGCTTAATCTTACGGCCCCTTTTTATTCGTGCCATTTTAATCTCCCTCTACTAAATCTGTGGAATTTTGCCTGTTACAGCAAAGAACACCATTGACAATATTCCTAAATAAATCAAAGTTGCAGGCAACCCCCTGAACGCCTGAGGAACCTCAGGGGAATTAAGTTTTTCATACGAAACAGCTATTAGATATGATGCTATAAAAAATCCCAGTCCCGTGCCTATTCCAAAAACAATATATTCAATAAACGAATTACTCTCCATACTGTTGAAGAACAATGCTCCAAGCACCGCACAGTTAAAAGCAGACAAATGAATAAACTTTTTTACATTTATAAATAGCTCATACATC
>QKDG01000064.1 GCA_003246805.1 Clostridia bacterium
GGCACACTGCAATCCTACCTGCCCTGAGGATACTGCCGAAGAGCTAAGACAGGCACATAAAAAATTTCTAAAAAGCTTATAAATTAATAGCCCTTTTTAACAATTTTATTATAGATTGAAGCACGTATTTGTGGGGGCTTTGCGGTCGCCCCCGCACCCCTTCGCATCAAAAATCATAGTTTTTCGACACTCTGAGGTGATGGCTTGTGCCATCACCTTTTTTTATTTTACAATGTGTTTTACTATATGTGATAATCAAATAATTATTGTGAACTTAATTTTAAAATATGGTTTATAATGTCGGGCTGCTCAGGTTGAATCCTGGTATATAATAAGTATGTGTAGAATCTCTAAATTATTGATGACAAACGGCTAACAAATCTTATTGACATATTAAACTGGTAATGTATAATTATATATATAGTTAAATATGGCAACAATTAATTTGAGTGGGAAATACTATTATAAAAGGAATGATTTGATTGTTATCTGCCTTCTTGAAGTCGTTTGATATCAGGAATATAACAAAAAAGAATATACCGGGTTTTATTGGCTGGATAATTATGTTTGTCTGGCTTTATTCATATTTCTTGCCATTTGGTGGGTTTCGCTTTGAAAGTAATCTGTATAACGAAAAGATTAAATTTGATTCAGTTATCTATGCTTTCGTCTGGCTTATATCATGCCCCATTATCACATTTTTGTTTGATGGCAGGCAATTTGTGCCAAAGACTTTTATCAGCGTAATTTTATCAATAATATCATTTTCCATAATAAGAATTACTGAAGAAGGTGTAGTATCACAGGCGCTTCTATTTGTTTCTGCGGCTTGTATCGGGCACATTTTTGCTTCAAGCTGTTATATATTTTTTATGGTTCTCAACAATACTGAAAAATTTTACTCAATGATTTTTGCAATCTTTATACCAAAAATATTAATGATTTTCAGACCGTATCTAAATCAGCCAGAAAAAAAACTTGATGCTTCAACTGTAATAATTGCATTTCTTTTATTAATACTTGCTGTATCGTCGTTTTTTTATAAAAATACAGTTGACGAAATGCCAGATAAAAAGGATTTAAAACCGCCACAAAAAGCTTATTCTTTAATGCCACTGGTTTTTGTCGTGCTTGCCTTAAATGATGTTATTGCCCCTACGGGACTGCGCCTGGCTGAGAAAATAACAGGAATATCAGTCGAACCTTATTATTTTATTGGAATAGTAGCTGGATTTGTTTTTATAATAGTATTTCAGAGGATGCTTAGAATAGAATTATACAATGTAATAAATATCTCGTTCGCTTGCATTTCACTGGGGTTTGTCGCAAGCATTTTAAGCCTGGAATACCATGTTTTCGGCACAATATCGTTAATATTATTTGGCTCGTCATATATACTCGGCATGGTGAATATTTATTATCTTGCCGGATTTATGGCGAAAAAATTCAAAAGTGTTATTTTTTATCGTGTAGGAATACTATTGTCATCCGGCTATTATTTTTCGGCCTATTTTTTTACAAGAATTCTCAAAGGGTTAAACAGCAAAACTACGGTAGTTCTGATGGCTTTTATTTCGATAAGTGTTTTGATATTGTTCTTTTTGATGACACCATTTTTTATAAGATATCTGAGTTCAGGTGAATGGATGGACGATTCTTACCGTGAGGATGTGACCTACGACAACCGTCTTGTTTCCAGATTAAAGGAGCTTAATCTCTCACCAAGGGAGATTGAAACGTGCCAGAAACTGCTTGAAGGCTATACATTAAGGCAGATTGCCGTTTTGCTCAAAATATCCTTTCCCACAGTGAATACATATTGCAACAGTATTTACAGAAAGCTTAAAATTAACAGCAGAACAGAGCTTATGGTTATGCTGCAGGAGCATATAAACGTATAAATATACATAATATAGCAAAAAAAGCCCTATCATTAATTTTAATGATAGGGCTTTTTTGTGCGTATCAATAAAAGTATTGAATTGATTTCTTTTAAAATTTAACTAAAATTAAATTAAACTAATGTTGAGGGAGGCGAACTGACGTGTGACAATTCTAAATTATATAAGAGATATGTTCAGGAAAAAGTCAGTCAAGGAACAAGAGCTCGGGCAGCCTTCAAAGCTTAGTAAAATTGGCACTCTTACGCAACGGGAATATGAGGCTTTTTGTATTCTTGTTGAAGGCTACACATTAAAATACTGTGCCGAAAAAATGGGGATTAAATTCTCAACAGCAAATACATATCAAAACGCAATTTATAAGAAGTTAGCGGTAAAAAACAGGGCAAACCTTATAATTGAATATAAGGATATTGCTAAAAACTAAACTGGAGGAATTTATTATGAAAAAAGCATTATTAGTTGTAACAACATTAATCTTAATGATGTTTGTGGCATTTACAGGCTGTATTCCAAACAACTCGGGTAAGGACGACGATTCAGGCTCTAAGAAGAATTCAAGCGAGGAAAGCTCAGATGACAGTGATGATTCAAAATCAAGCGGCGTAAGCGTTGATGTGGACGGAAAGGTAAGCTGGCCAAAGGATTCTATGGGCGACATTAAAAAGCCAGACGCTAAAATCGTTGCAGTTGTAAAAGATGAAGCATCAAAAACAACTTCTGTTGCATATGAAGATATGAGCAAGAAGGTTGCCTTGGCATATATTGATGAACTTAAATCACTTGGATATGAAAGCCTGGTGGACCTGGCTGACGACGAGGGGTTGATGTATTCAGGGCAAAATAGTAAAGGCGAAAGTGTTGTGTTTTCATACGGATATGATTCAAAAGAAGGTATCGTTATATTTTCAAAAACCGGAGCAACATCAATTGATAC
>QKDG01000024.1 GCA_003246805.1 Clostridia bacterium
ATAAGCTGTTCAACGCAGTCAAAAGCAAAAGCAGTGATAAATGCGCCTTCAAATGCTAAGGTGTATTTAAATGAAAAGCTTGTAGCTGATTCATATATTAAGCAATCGGGCTTGTCTTTTGAAGAGCTTGCATACATCCCTGATGATTTTGACAAGCCTGAAATTGTGAAGTATCAAATTGATGGATTATTGAATGAAGGAACTGTTACAGCAACAGGATATCTCGGCAATGAACTTTCAGTAATAAAAAATGAAAAGACAGGTGAATATGATGTAATTCCTCAGGGCGTTCAAGAGAATTCTGGAGAATTTGACGAGCTGATAACAAATGTTGCACTTGCATATTCAAAATATGTTACAAATGATGTATCTTTTAGTGAAGTTGGGAAGTACATCAATTCAGATTCACTTATATACAAAGCAATTAGCTCAATGGAGGTTCACTGGTATTCAAGCCATGAAAAGTATGAATTTAAAAATATAAAAACTTTTGATTTTAAATCATACTCAGACGATATTGTATCCTACCGGATTTCCTTTGACCATTATGTTTACAGGATATCTGCAGGAAAGACATTCCACTATCCATGTGATTACACGATAGTTTTTGCAAAAAAGAATAATAACTGGATGGTTTATGATATTATCATAAATAGTGGTAATAATATATAAGAACTTTATTCATTGTTATTGTCTTTACATTTTGTATTTTTTGTGGTAATATGTGAAAAAAACAGGAGGATTGTTTATGAAAGAACAGAAGTTTTTCAGATGTAAGCATTGTGGCAACTTTATTGGTTTAATTAATAATGCAGGAGTACCCATGATTTGCTGTGGGGAAGAAATGGAAGAATTAACAGCAAATTCAGTTGAAGCAAGCACAGAAAAACATATTCCTGACGTTTCTTTTGATGGCGGGGTAATGACTGTTAATGTAGGAAGTGTAATTCATCCAAGCACACCTGAGCATCATATTGAATTCATCTACGTTCAGACAGAAAACGGCGGCCAAAGGAAAAGCATAGAAATTGGTGACGACCCTATTGCTAAATTCTCATTTGTTGATGATAAGCCTGTTGAGGTTTTTGCTTATTGCAATCTTCACGGTTTATGGAGCAAAAAGTTCTGATTGTTTTCGTGTTAATGAATAATTTTCAAAAGCTCTTAATGACATTCATTAAGAGCTTTTTGTATATTAAAAATTGTTGTGTTTTAAGGAATATTATACTATAATAGTTTTATTGGGAATATTAAAATTGCATTTATTAAGGGGAATAATTATGCGTGATGGTTTTATAAGGGTCGCTTGTGCTACTCCAACAATAAAGGTAGCTGATTGTAAATACAATACTAACAGTATTATAGAAATTATAAATATAGCAAAAAATAATAAGGTTAAGCTGCTTGCTTTACCTGAGCTTTGTATTACAGGCTATACCTGCGGGGATTTGTTTTTGCAGGAAAAGCTTATTGAAAGCGCATTCATAAGTATTAAAGAGATTCAAAAAGCAACAGAAGATATTGATATGATAGTTTTCGTTGGTGCTCCTGTTCGCTGCAACGGGAAGCTATATAACTGTGCCGTTGTAATAAACAAAGGGAAAATACTTGGTATTGTTCCTAAAAAGCATTTACCGAATTACAGCGAATTTTATGAAAAACGCCATTTTCATCCCGCACCAGATGAGAATATTAATGTAACAATTGACGGGCAGAACTATCTGTTTGGGAACAAACTGTTGTTTTCTGACGTTAAAAATGCAGGGTTTACCTTTGCGGTAGAAATATGTGAGGATGTTTGGGTGCCAAATCCGCCTTCAATCTCACATGCAATTGCAGGGGCAACCATTGTTGTAAATCTTTCAGCCAGTGATGAAACTATCGGGAAAGACAGTTACAGGCGAAATCTTGTATGCTCTCAGTCTGGTAGCCTTGTGTGTGCATATTTGTATGCAAGCGCGGGGGAGGGTGAATCAACAACAGACCTTATTTTTAGTGGGCACAACCTTATATGTGAAAATGGTGCAATTCTTGCAGAAAGCACTCTGTTTGAAAATTCCATGATTGTTTCTGAAATTGATATTCAAAAGCTTGAATATGAGAGAAGAAGAATTACAAGCTTCCCTGATAATAACAAGACAGAATATGAGGAAATATATTTCTCAACAGCTGATGAGAATACCGAGATTTCAAGGCCCATTGACCCTCATCCTTTTGTTCCATCCTCTGTTAATGAGAGAGCGTCAAGATGCGAAGCAATATTGAAAATGCAGTCGCTTGGGTTGAAAAAGCGATTAAATCATACAAATGCAAAATCACTGGTTATTGGCATTTCCGGTGGGCTTGATTCATGCCTTGCATTACTTGTTGCAGCAAATGCAATTGATATGCTAAATCGAAAGAGGACTGATATTATCGCAGTAACAATGCCCTGCTTTGGAACAACAAAAAGAACAAAAACAAATGCTGAGATTTTGTGTGAGGCTCTTGGTGTTGATTTTAAATCTATTGATATTGCTGATTCTGTTAATCTTCATTTTAAGGATATTTCACATAATCCTGATGAGCATAATGTTGTTTATGAAAATTCACAGGCAAGGGAAAGAACACAGATTCTGATGGACATTGCTAACCAAAAGGACGGCCTTGTTGTAGGAACAGGGGATTTATCTGAGCTTGCGCTCGGCTGGGCAACCTATAATGGTGACCATATGTCAATGTATGGGGTAAATGCAGGCATTCCTAAAACCTTGGTTCGCCATATTGTGAAATACTATGCAGATACAGCGGATAATTCAAGATTAAAGGCTGCTTTATACGATATTCTTCGATATTCTTGACACTCCCGTCAGCCCTGAGCTTTTGCCGCCACAGGATGGTGTAATCTCACAGGTTACTGAGGATATTGTAGGCCCTTATGAACTTCATGATTTTTTTCTATATTATGTTGTAAGATGGGGGTTTTCGCCTGCTAAAATATTCAGGCTTGCCTGTTACGCTTTTAAAGAAATCTATGACAAGGCGACAATTTTAAAATGGATAAAAACATTTTACAAAAGATTCTTTTCACAGCAATTTAAAAGAAGCTGTTTGCCTGATTCCCCAAAGGTAGGAACAGTAACCCTTTCACCGAGAGGCGATTGGAGAATGCCCAGCGATGCTTGTGCGAATTTATGGCTTGAAGAGTTAGAAAAAATTGAAATTTAAGGTGATAGTTTGAAAAAGGTTAAATGGCGAGGGGGAGCATTGCTCGCACCGTTGCCGCCTGCAATGGTTTCCTGCGGTAGTGCTGAAAATCCTAACATTATAACAATAGCCTGGACGGGAATATTAAATACAATTCCACCCAAAACATATATTTCGGTAAGGCCGTCAAGATATTCATACAATTTGATTAAAGAAAAGCGGGAATTTGTAATTAATCTCACGACCAGAGAGCTTGTTCGTGCCTGTGATTTTTGCGGAGTTAAATCAGGAGAAAAGCTTGATAAATTTAAGCTGATGAATTTAACTCCCCAACCAGCGAGTGAAATCAGTACACCACTTATTGCTGAAAGCCCTGTGAATATAGAATGTAAGGTATCAGATATTGTTCCACTTGGTTCACACGACATGTTTATAGCTGATATTGTTGCAGTAAATGTTGCTGAGGAGTTTATAGATTTAAACGGGAAGCTCCACCTTGATAAATGCAGTTTAATTGCTTATTCACATGGTGAGTATTTTGAGCTAGGTAAAAAGCTTGGTACTTTTGGATTTTCGGTAAGAAAAAAGAAGAAGGCAAAAAAATGAGGCTGAATTCATTTTCCCTTGCAGTAAATGTTTTGTTTTTTTAAGAAAATTATTATTATGTTTTTAAAATGGTACTTGTCTATTTGGCGAATTTGGTGTATAATTATAAACAAAAATTAATCATGGAGGAATTGATATGAAAAAATTTGCTTTGATACTTGCTTTAGTATTATCTTTTGGAATATTAACCGCTTGTGGCAACGATAAAAAAGAAAGCTTTATTATGGCAACTGAGGCTGGCTTTGCACCATACGAATATTTGGATAACAACGATATTGTG
This sequence comes from Clostridia bacterium, assembly GCA_003246805.1. Classification (GTDB taxonomy): domain Bacteria; phylum Bacillota; class Clostridia; order Oscillospirales; family Ruminococcaceae; genus SZUA-444. Next base: position 4,073 of record QKDG01000024.1, read on the forward strand.
GGCGTAGATATCGATATCGCTAATGCAATTGCAAAAGAGCTTGGAAAAGAGCTTGAAGTTCAGAACATTACATTTGACGGTGCTTTACTGGCTGTTCAGCAGGGCA
>QKDG01000180.1 GCA_003246805.1 Clostridia bacterium
ATTTTTTGTCAGTTCGATTCTGATTTCTGCCATAAAACTTCCTTCTTTCAGAGTATTAGTTCATTATATTATAGCAAAATCATGAAGAATATGCAACAAATAAAAAAGAATTACTTGCAAAATAGTGTTCAACACACCTTTTTTAAAAGCTTGAAAAATAAGTTGGATAATTAGTGAATTTACGGGCTTATGTATTTAACTGCTGCCCTAATCCAAAGCTGATTGACAATGCGTTATTAACCTGTGACATCGAACCGATATCAAGTTCTCCCATTTTTTCTTTAAGCCGCCGTTTATCTATCGTTCTTATCTGTTCCAATAACACAACAGAATCTTTCGCAAGCCCGCATTCTCTGCTGTGAAGCTCAATATGAGTAGGGAGTTTTGCCTTTTCCTTCTGGCTTGTTATTGCGGCTGCTATAACAGTAGGACTATGTTTGTTACCAACATCGTTTTGCACAATTAAAACAGGCCTTACCCCGCCTTGTTCCGAACCTATTACAGGGCTTAAATCTGCGTAGTATATTTCTCCCCTTTTTACAGTCACTATAATGCACTCCTATTAATAAAATAATAACCTCGTAAATAGTATTTGCAAATATACGCAGGTTTAAACATTTTCCAGAAAAATTGAGGAGCAGATTTTCCCGGTTAATTTATTTTATGATAAAACAAGAAATGTGTTACAGTAAAAAAGGGGAAATCATGATTTCCCGCCGGGCTTAAAGATAAGTGACATAACCAGGCCGAAGAGTATAGCAGCAGTTATTCCGCCTGAGGCTGAAGTAAATCCACCTGTAAAAATGCCTAACAATCCTTTTTCTTCTACCGCCTCTTTTACTCCCTTGTATAAATTAAATCCAAAGCCAGTCAAGGGAACAGTAGCCCCTGCACCTGCCCAGTCAACTATCGGGGCATAAACTCCGATAGCACCGAGAACCACTCCAGCGACGACATAAGCAACCAGAATTCTTGCAGGGGTGAGCTTTGTATAGTCAATAAGCACCTGGCCAACAGCACAGAAGACCCCACCAACTAAAAAAGCCTTTAATAAATCTATAAACAATTCCATAATATAATCTCCTGCCCATATTAATCAATTTTTTGTGCCTGAAATCCAGACGCCATGGCATATTCCGGGGATAGATTCACCCTGTTGCACTGAGGTAGGGGACATTAACGCACCAGTTGCACAAAAAAGAATGTTTTTTATGCTTCCAGCCTGCAAGCCCTTTAAAAAATGCCCACAGAGTATGCTTGCACTGCATCCGCAGCCAGAACCCCCGGCATGAACATCCTGTTCCTCGGGGCTGAACATCATAAGCCCGCAGTCACGGTGATTTTTTACAATATTGATATTATCTTTTTTTAAAAGCTCATACAACAGCTCGCTGCCAACTTTGCCTAAATCGCCTGTGATTATATAGTCAAAATTCTGAGGTTTCATATTCAAATCAAACAGAAACTGCTTTATTGTGTTTGCGGCGGCAGGTGCCATTGCTGCCCCCATGTTGTTTGCATCCTTTACTCCTAAATCAAAAATTGTTCCTATTGAAACAGCACGGACGAACGGTGCACCACCTTTTTGAGAAACAACAACGGCACCGCTTGCAGTAGCTGTCCACTGCGCTGTGGGGGTTCTTTGCCCGCCATATTCAAGGGGCAATCTAAACTGCCTTTCAGCAGTGCAGAAGTGAGATGACGTTGCAGCGATTATATTTTCACCTAAGGAATTATCAGCAAATATTGATGCTAAGCAAAGCCCCTCGGCCATTGTTGAGCAAGCGCCATAAACCCCTAAAAAAGGAATATTCAAATCTCTTATTCCAAAGGTAGTTCCTATACACTGGTTTAACAAATCACCGCAGAACATGAAATTAATGTTTTCGGGTTTTAGTTTTGCTTTTTGCAATGCAAGATTAATTGTCTGCTTCTGGAATTCGCTTTCTGCTTTCTCAAAGGTTTTTTGTCCGAAATAAAAATCATCTATAATTTTGTCAAAGCAGGCTGCCATTGGGCCTTCGCCCTCTTTTTTGCCTGCAATGCTTGCAAATGCTTTTATTGATGGGGAATTTGCCATTTTTATTGTACATCTATTCAATACGGTTGACATAAAAATCTCCCTTATAAATTTTTAGTATTTTCTGCAATTGGAGTATTTTTTATTCATCAAAAAATATGTTGCATTAATTTTTGTAAATGGTTATAATAATATAGTAATTTATTAGGAGGATTTGTTGTATGGTTTTAATTCAAATGGAAAACGGTAAGGAAATAAAAATAGAGCTGTATCCTGAAAAAGCCCCGATAACCTGTGAGAATTTCATTAATCTTGTAAAAGAGGGTTTTTATGACGGGCTGATTTTTCACAGAGTAATCGAAGGCTTTATGATTCAGGGCGGATGCCCAGAAGGGACAGGAATGGGCGGGCCAAACCATCGTATCAAAGGTGAGTTTGCTTCTAACGGTGTTCCTAACGATATCAAGCATGAGCGTGGCGTTATCTCTATGGCTCGTTCACAGATGAAGGACTCAGCAGGCTCACAGTTTTTTATAATGCACCAAGATTCACCTCATCTTGATGGGCAATATGCTGCATTCGGCAAGGTTGTTGAGGGGATAGAGGTTGTTGATGAGATAGCAACTACTGACACCAATTTTCAGGACAGACCATTAAAAGAGCAGAAAATGGTTAAAGTAAGCTATATAGAGGACTAATTTAATAATAAAAATCGCCTGTACAATTAGTACAGGCGATAATTTTAATTATAGATATATTTTTTCTGCGAAGGGGCACGGGGGCGACCGGCGACCGAAAAGCCCCTAATATGTATTTCAATCAAATTAAAAATTTTTGTGCGAAGGGGTATGGGGGCGACCGCAAAGCCCCCGAAAGATATGTAATCAAATAATGATATCAGGGGCTTTGCCCCTTTTTTGCTTTGTATTAAATATTTATTTGAATTACCCCCACTGACTTTTTCGGAACCGAAAAAGTCAGCAAAAAGGTTTTGTCGTTCCATGCTCCGCAACTAAACGTTGCTACGCAGTTGGAACGATGACTAAACTTTAAATTTCGTCTGCAAAAAGCATTGCGTGTGCTTTTTGCTTATTATAAGGGGTGCGTGCTATCATATAAAAGATAGAGCATTATTATTAATGTTTTTCGTGCGAAGGGGCAAGGGGGCGACCGCAAAGCCCCCGATAATTTAAAACCTATTCCCACTTGCCCCATATTTCAGGGCAATATCCTATCGTTGCCTTCTTGCCGTTTCTTACAATAGGTGTTTTGAATAATGAAGGATTTTCAAGCAGCTTTTCTTCTTTTGCATTTTCATCTGAGAGATATTTAATCAATGTGGCAGTATCAGATTTGCTGTTATCATCAAAAAGCTTGTCAAAGCCGCCTACAGCCTGCTTTATATTTGAAAGTTCTCCCTTGCTCATCCCAAATTTTGCAACGTCTATAGACTGGTATTTAATGTTTCTTTCTTTAAAATATCTTTCAGCTTTTTTTGTATCAAAGCATTTTGGCTTCCCAAAAATTTGAATATTCATATAATCACTCCTTATGAAAATATTTTACTACAAAAATCTAAGATTTTCAATAAACGCTATTGACTATTTTGGTCAACGGGGGTATAATTTCATTAACCTAAATGGTCAATAAGGGGGAGGATAATTTGAATCATAGATTTTATGAG
>QKDG01000066.1 GCA_003246805.1 Clostridia bacterium
ATTGTTTCATTAGCACGTGAACAGGGTATCGTTGTTAAAAACGTCAATGATACAAAGCTTTCTTCTATGACAAACGGTGCTTCCCACCAGGGAGTAGTTGCTGTTGGTGCATGTGCTGAGTATGTTTCCGTTGATGAAATACTTAATATAGCAGCTTCAAAAAATGAACAGCCTTTTATTATAATTTGTGATGAAATCGAAGACCCGCACAACCTTGGTGCTATTATCAGAACAGCAGAGGCCGCTGGTGCACATGGAATAATTATTCCAAAAAGGCGCAGTGCCTCATTAAATCATACAGTATTTAAAACCTCTGCCGGTGCTGCAAGCTGGTTGCCAGTCGCACGGGTTTCAAACATAGTTCATGCTATTGAGGAATTGAAGAAAAACGGTGTATGGATTTATGGAACTGATGTAGTTGGTGAAGACTATACCAAAACAAATCTAAAAGGTAGTATAGGGCTTGTCATAGGGTCCGAGGGTAATGGTATAGGCAGGCTGGTAAAAGAAAAATGCGATTTCTTATTAAAGCTGCCTATGCTTGGTAAAATTACATCACTTAATGCTTCAGTTGCTGGTGGAATTTTTATGTATGAGATTGTTCGGCAAAGACAAATATAGGATAATAAAGGAGTGACAGAATTGTCTGATAACAAGTTTTCAGTCGATGACATTTTAAACGAATACTCAAAGAAGAAAGAACAGAAAAGCAAATCAAAATCAACCTTTAATGTTGATGAGTTTTTTGCGTCTTCCCAGGTTTCTGTAAATGAAAACAAAAAGAAATCATTTGATTTCAATATCAATGACAATAATTCTGGTTTTGCACCCGAAAACAATGCGAATAAAGCTACTACTCCCCTGCCTGAAAACAATATTAATGAAAAAACTAATTTAAAATCAGAAAACAATATAAGCGACAATATCAATAGCAAAGAGAATGCTTTAAAACCATTGAGAAGAAACTCAGGGAACACCGAAATAATTGAGAGTATCCTTAAAATGAAAAAGGAACGCATTTTCAGTAAAACTGCTGAGATTGTCCCGATTAACAGGAAAAATATAAATGATATCAATCTGGAAATTACTGATAAAATTATTCCTAAGACCGAGCAGATTCCAATTGGCAGTATAATTGATGAAGATGCTAAAATGCAGATGCTTGAAGAAAAAAGGAGTAAAAGAATCAAGGATTTTGTCCTGACTAATACAAAATCGCTTGATACTGACAGTTTGTTTGAAGAAGAATCTGATGATTTCAGCGAAATTGATGATGCACCCGAAATAGCCGATGAAATATCACAGCTAAAAGGGAATATAATAGTAAGAATTATTTTCCTTGCAATAGCTTCTATAATTAGTACATACACCGCATTTGCCAATGACTTTGCATGGCCGGTTGTTGATTTATTCAGCATTACGCAGAATCCGCAATCTTATTTATTTATAAATATAGTTATAGGTTTCCTCACCGTTTTTGTATCAAGCTCTGTAATAGTAAGCGGTATAAAGAATTTGTTCAAGCTGAATGCCGATTGCGACAGTATATGTTCAATCGGAATAATAGGCAGCCTGATTTCAGCTGTTTTAATACTTTTCAACAGCCAGCAATTACAACAAGGTACTGTTCATATTTTTATTTGTGTATCTATTTTAAGCCTTTTGTTTAATTCAATTGGAAGATTACTGATAATAAATCGAACTGAACTTAATTTTAAATATATTTCAGGCGATAACGAAAAACATGGTCTGTTCCAAATAGAAGACCAGGATACAGCTTCAAGATTTACGAGAGGTTCAGTTTCAGGATTCCCTTCACTTACTTCAATGAAAAAGACGGAATTTATAAATGATTTTCTTAAAACTTCATTTAACCCTGATATAAGTGATGCTTTTTGCAAAAAGGCTGTTCCTATAACATTAATTTCATCGCTTGTTATTGCCCTGCTTTCACTATTTTTTAATACTTCTCTTGATATTAGTGCAAGGCTTGTTATTGCGGTGTCAGTTTTTTCTGGAACAACAGCACTTGCTTCCTGCTTTGCAATAATGTTTGTTACAAACCTGCCATTAGCAAGAGCAACAAAGCAGCTTCTTTTATCATCGGCGTGTATGATTAGCTATCAGGCAGTAGAAGAATTTAGCGACACAAACTCAGTTCTTTTGGATGTAAGTCAGCTTTTCCCTGAGGGCAGCGTTGAGTTAGTTAATTTGAAGCAGATTTCATCCTCTACAATCGAAGAAGGTATTTTAATTGCCGCAAGCTTATCCTGCCATGCTAACAGTATATTAAAGCCCACTTTCTATAAAATGCTCAAAGGCAAAATTGAAATGCTTTATCCTGTTGAAAGCTATTTGTATGAGGATACGCTCGGATTATCAGGATGGATTTCAAATAAACGTGTTCTTTTAGGAACACGTGAGCTAATGAAGAATCACAGCATTGAGGGCTTGCCAAGCCTTGCAAAGGAAGTTGACTATGCGAAAGGCAATCTTGTGTTATATTTATCAGTATCGGGCGAGATTACCACAATGTTTATAATAAAAATTAAAGCAAGCCTTGGTGTTGCAAAATGGTTAAAGGAACTTAGCAATCAGCGTATTACTGTTATTCTCAGGTCTGTTGATTCTATTATTTCATTGACTTTTTTATCAGATGTATTTAAAGTACCGTCAGAAACATTCAAGCTTATTCCATTTAGGCATCATAAGAAATTTGACGAGCTTACAACTTTTGAGCCTCAGGTTTCTACTCCGCTTGTTTGTTCTGGTAAGTTCCAGTCATTTGCAATGCTTATTTCTACAATCAGAAAAATTGCAAAGACTTCTGTTTTTGGGGTTTCGTTTGCTGTTGCATCGTTGTGCACAGGGTTATTACTTTCGCTCACAATGGCCCTGCTTTCATCATACAGTGAGCTTACAGCATCTGTTATCATATTAATTAATTTAGCCTGGGCAGTGATAACCTACCTTGCAATAAGTATAAAAAGATTTTAAGAGAACTTAGAATTTATACTTTTCAGATTTTATTTTTCATAAACTATGAGAGGCACCTGGAATTCAGGTGCCTCTATAATTTATTAATATTATTTGTTTTTTCTTTTTATACTTAGTAAAATTGCAGATGCAGCTAAAATAGTTAAAGGCAACAAAAGGAAAATATAGAATTGACTCGTATAACTTATTTTTTCAGAAACACATGCAGAATTATTCTCTATACTAATATCATCAATGGTGCTTTCTGATAATGAACCATCAGGTACGTTGCTTTCATCTTCCGGTTTGATTTCTTCATAAAGTGTTACATTTTCAAAAAAATCATTTTTATCTATATCTGCTCCAACTGTTGTTCTGTATAATCCGAATGCCTGACAATCGTATACACCAGGTGTCTTTTTAACAGAATACCACTGCTGCTGTGATTTGTGGAATGAAAACCCATACTCTGCCATTTCAAATGCTGTTTTTCCATCAAAGTTAGATAACGGTATATCCCAGTTCATTGAAATTTTATTTTCTTCATATAAATGCAGATAAGTTTTCGGAACGTCCCAGGCACCGTATTTTTGTGAAGAATTCGGGTAATTTTCAGCCTCGCCTGAAAGTTCAAGAGCATCAACCAGAGTATGTGAACAAATCATATGCCCGCCATGCCCGTATTCACCGTTTAAGTCGTGGCCGATTATCACCATTGGTTTAAAACGTCGAATAATCTCTACTGCAAATTCTACTAAATCATTATAATTATATACAGTTTTTGCATGGTCGAGTGAAAGTGAATAAATATCAGGGAATTCGCTTATCACAGGGTACGCAGTATCCCCCATCCCCCATAATGCATCGAGCATTTCGTGAGGACGATAAGGCTCACCCCAGTGATTTGTCATATAAACAACCTGAACCTTTAATCCTAGCTCACCCGCATAATATGGTATTGTTCCACCAAAAAAAATCATTTCGTCATCTGCATGTGTAGGATAAAGCAACATATCAGCACGTTCATAAGGTGGCTGCCATTTCTGCACCCAACTGGGAACTTCACCATCTGAAAAAGCATAGATGTCACATACAATTGAATTGTCTGACGTTATATTAACAATAAATTCATCTTCAATTTTGTCAAATTCTATGTACTCGTGAATAAATCCATATTTGCCATATGTTGTTACCTTATTATCAATCGTCAAATCCCATTCTCCAACAGGCTGATCCCAGATAATATATATGCTTTTTATTCCTTTTTCATTGGATACTTTAATTTTGTCGCCTTTGTTAAAAACAATCTTTGTAAATTTATTCTCATCACAAAGGTTATAACTGCTCCCCCCTGATATAACCACATTATTAAATGCTGTAATATCTTCTGCACTCGTATCAACCTGTGTTGCAAAAGCATTTATGCTTGACATTAAAAAGAATAATGCAAATATGCATAATATTATTTTCTTCATTATATTTCCCCTGTTTTTTATACAATAATAACACATTTTTATGATTAAGTAAACAATTATAAGGGAAAAAGTTATTTTAATCGTTAGTCATATCCTTTTGATTTTCACATTCTTTTTTATTTGTTGCAATATTAATTTAACCCCCTGATATAATTATCAGAGGGTTAAATAGTATTATGTTAATTATTCAGATAAATCTTCCTTGCTGATGACGCCAGATAAAGTGAACCACAAATCAGCAATAAATCATTTTTGCTTGCTATATTCTTAGCTTCACTTATTGCTAGGTCAGTCTCATAAACAAAAAAAGCTTTTCCACCCATTCTATTTATCATAGATGCAAGCTCATCTGCTCTTACTGAATTCTCGTCAAAGCCATCAACACAAATGAATTCAGAAATATGAGGGATAAGTTCTGCAACTGTTGCTTCAACATTTTTATCCTTTTTCATTCCTATAACAGCAAGGCTTCTGTTGTATTCAATAGATTTAAGTAGCTCGCACAATGCCTTCATTCCGCCTTGATTATGTGCACCGTCAAGAATAATCAATGGCTCTTTTGCAAGAACTTCGGCCCTTGCAAAAATCTGTGCTTGTTCTAACCCTCTTGCTATGTTGGAGTCTGAAATTAGAAAACCTTTGCTCTTAACTATCTGCATAGCCTCTATAACGCTTAATGCGTTAATCACCTGATGCTTCCCTATCATTTTTAGCTTATAAATTCCGCCATAATAAGAAAACTCACTGCCCATTATAGAGCTATTCAGATAAATGCAGTTTTTATCATCAGGGATAATCAGCTTAGCGTTTTTTTTCCTGCTTTCATTCTTTATGACTTCAATAACTTCATCAGGGTTTTGAGCAGATAGAATACATGCACATCCGTTTTTAATAATTCCCGCCTTTTGATATGCAATTTCTTTTAAAGTATTACCAAGAATTTTATTATGGTCATGCGAAATTGAAGTAATTATTGAAACAACAGGATTGTCAATGATATTTGTTGAATCAAATCTTCCACCGATTCCGGTTTCAAGGACAACAATATCACATTTTACTTCTTTAAAATACAAAAATGCCAAAGCTGTTGTAATTTCAAACTGCGAAAATTTTTGCCTGTATTCAATTTCTTCAAGCTTTTTTGACAATAATTTGACAAGAACACACATGCTTTGTTTTTGAATATTCTTATTATCAACCTTAATTCTGTCGGTATAATCTATAATAAATGGTGATGTAAACAAACCTGTTCTATAACCAGCACGAACAAGAATTTCACTGCACATTGTTGCAACTGAGCCTTTTCCGTTCGTTCCTGCAATGTGAATAAATTTAAGACTTTTCTGTGGATTACCTAAAAGTGACAGTAGCGCCCCTATTCGATTTAAATCAGTTACAGGTGCGCCCATTCTGTCAAAGCTATTGATATAATCCATTGCCTCATCAAACGTAAACATAATATATACCCTTATTTAGTTAATGCTAAAATGCTTTCTTCAATTTTTAACATTTTTTCATTCGCTTTATCAAGCTTCTGATTTTCAGCATCTATCAGTTTCTGTGGTGCTTTTGATAAAAAGCCTTCATTATTAAGCTTTGATGATAAAAAGTCAATATCCTTTTGAACAACTGCCTTTTCTTTATTCAGCCTTGCTATCTCTTTCTCTGTATCTACCAAATCATTTAAGGGAATAAAAATTCGTGCGCTATCGGTTACGACTGTAACACAATCTTCAATCTCAAATTTCTCACAGCACTCAACACTGCTTGCAAAAGCAAGCCTTTCAAAGAACATTTTGCCTGAATCAAATAACTCAATTTCATTAGTTTCAACAAATAGCTTTGCTTTTACACTCGGAACAACATTCATTTCAGCACGACGGTTCCTGATAGCTTTAATTGCAGAAATTATCTTTTCAAAATCAGCTTCTTCTTGTTTGAAATTCAATTTTTCGTCATAAACAGGAAAGCTTTCTATCATTAATGGCTTTTCAAAATTTGATAATGCCTGCCATATTTCTTCGGTAATAAAAGGCATGAAAGGATGTAATAGCTTAATCATACCCTGCATTACCCATACCAAAACCGACTGAGCAGACTTAGCGGTTTCTCCCCCTGCCAATATACGTGGCTTTGTCAGTTCAATATACCAGTCACAGTAAACATCCCAAATAAAATCATATACCTTTTGTGCGGCAACACCAAGCTCAAAGCTTTCAAGATTATCATTAACTTCCTTTGCAAGAGTGTTGAATTTAGAAATAACCCATTTATCCTCTATATTGAGAATGTCAGGCAGCCCTTTAAGCTCAAATTCATCTGGTAAGTTCATCATAATAAAGCGTGATGCATTCCACAGCTTGTTTGCAAAATTTCTTGCCGCCTTTACCTTTTCTTCAATAAAACGCATGTCATTACCTGGTGAATTGCCCGTTGCAAGCATAAATCTAAGTGCGTCTGCACCGTATTCATCAATAATTTCAAGTGGGTCAATTCCGTTACCTAAGGATTTTGACATTTTTCTGCCTTGTGAATCACGCACAAGACCATGAATTAAAACAGTATCAAATGGTACTCTTCCTGTATTTTCAAGCCCTGAGAACATCATTCTTACAACCCAGAAGAATATTATGTCGTAGCCTGTTACCAGCGTGGAAGTTGGATAAAAATAATCCAGATCCTCAGTTTTTTCAGGCCAGCCGAGTGTTGAAAAAGGCCACAAAGCAGAAGAAAACCATGTATCAAGTGTATCCTCATCCTGTCGCATTTTCGCATTACATTCAGGGCAGAACTCAACGTTTTCCTTTGAAACAACCATTTTACCGCATGAATCACAATAATATGCAGGAATCTGATGCCCCCACCAAACCTGACGTGAAATACACCAGTCCCTGATATTTTCAAGCCAATGGAAATATATTTTGTCAAAACGTTCAGGAACAAACTTTGTTTCCCCGTTTTTAACTGCGTCAATAGCAGGCTTTGCAAGAGGTTCCATTTTAACGAACCATTGTGTGGATACCTTTGGCTCAACAGTTGTTGAACAACGATAGCAAGTACCTACATTATGTGAATGCTCCTCAACCTTGATTAAAAAGCCTTGTTCATCAAGGTCTGCTACTATTGCTTTTCTTGCATCATATCTGTCCATGCCCGCATATTTTTCATAATCATCTATGATTTTTGCATCATCTGTCATTACATTTATAACAGGCAAATTATGACGAAGCCCAACCTCAAAATCGTTAGGGTCATGCGCTGGTGTGATTTTAACAACACCTGTTCCAAAATCCATTTCTACATAATTATCTGCAACAACAGGAATTTCTCTACCCACAAGCGGTAGCTTTAATGTTTTGCCAATGAAGCCCTTATATCTTTCATCATCAGGATTAACAGCAACTGCTGTGTCACCCAGCAAGGTTTCTGGCCTTGTTGTTGCAAGCTCTAAGTATCCACTGCCATCAGTAAATGGATATCTTATATGCCAGAAGTGACCAGCCTGTTCTTCAAAATTAACCTCTGCATCAGAAATAGATGTCCTACATTTAGGGCACCAGTTGATAATTCTTTCCCCGCGGTAAATCAAGCCTTTGTTATAATAATTAACAAAAACCTCTTTTACAGCTTTGTTACATCCCTCGTCCATTGTAAAACGCTCTCTTGACCAGTCGCAGGATGAGCCTAATTTTTTAAGCTGTTCAACAATACGGCCACCATACTTTTCTTTCCAGTCCCATGCCCTTTTCATAAAAGCTTCTCTGCCGATTTCTTCTTTTTTAATCCCTTCTTCAGCCATTGCTGCAACAATTTTAGCCTCAGTAGCGATAGCTGCATGGTCTGTTCCCGGTAGCCACAATGCAGAAAAACCACTCATTCTCTTATATCGGATAAGAATATCCTGTAAGGTTTCGTCAAGTGCATGTCCCATGTGAAGCTGCCCTGTAATATTTGGTGGGGGAATAACAATGGTATATGACGGCTTAGTTTTATCTACAACTGCTTTAAAGCACTCATTATCAAGCCAGTATTTATAAGTTTTATCTTCTACCTGTTTTGGTTCGTAAAGCTTTGAAAGCTCTTTTTTCATCTATGACACTCCTTAGAATAAATGTATTTATAAATTATCTCATATTTGACTTGCAATGTCAATGATTGGGCTATTTGCTCAGATTTATGTCAATATAACGCCATGGCTTGTTTTTCCATTCTTCACCTGCATAATCAATTCCTACACGTGTCGCTGTTTTTATCAAAGGCAGATAGCCATCAGATTCAAGCCATATTTTACTGTTTTCTATGATACTTTCGCCGTTAAAGGATTTATCAACAAAAAGGGATTTTGTAAGCTTTGCGGGGCCCTCATTATCCTCACAGCACCGAATAAGCACAGCCTGCGGAATGCCTTCTTTTTCTGTTACAATATTCATCAGATAATGTATACCGTAACAAATGTATACATATATTGTTCCCGCTGCCATATACATTGTCTGGGTGCGGTTTGTCTTACCCTTGCTTGCGTGACACGCCTTATCATCTTCACCACGGTAGGCTTCTGTCTGTGTAATTCTCATTTTAATATAAGAATTATCGTCAAGCTTTCTGACAATCAGCTTTCCCACCAAATCGGGGGCGACTTCAAGGCAATCCCTATTGAAAAAATCTTCATTCAGCTTCATATAAAATCCTCTACTTAACTTTCAATTTCTCAATAATTTCAGTATCAGGAGTAACAAAAGCGGTTTTGTTGTTCACAAATATAACCATTCCAGGCTTTGCACCGTTAGGTTTCTTTACATTCTTAACAAGCGTATAGTCAACAGGGACCTGCGCTGAGCTTTTTGCTTTGCTATGAAATGCTGCAATCACACATGCCTCTTCAATAGTTTTGTCAGTGGGAATTTCACCATTTGTAATTATAATAACGTGTGAGCCTGTTATGTTATGGGTATGCAGCCAGATGTCCTGCTTTTGTGCTGTTTTTAATGTCAGCTCGTCATTTTGCTTGTTGTTCCTGCCGACAAGAATTGTATACCCATCACTTGAAATAAATTTAATTGGCGGTAAAGCCTTTGGTGGTTTTACTTTACTTCTCACTGCCCTTAAATACCCTTGTTCTGAAAGCTCTAATCTAAGCTCAGAAATTTCTGCCTCAGTTGTTGCACGGGTTAGAGCATCAAAGATACTATCAATATAAACAAGCTCTTCCTCACCTTTTGTTATAAGGTCAGTCAGCTTTTTTTCAGCGATGTCTGCTTTTTTATAATCAGAATAATACTTCTGCGCATTTTGCGAAGGGGTTAATCTGCTATTTAATGGGATTTCAATTGTTGTAAAATTTTCGTCATAAAAATTTTCAAGCGATACAGTATCCATTCCTTTTTCAAGCTTAAAAATATTAGCTGATATTAAATCACCGTTGAGCTTTAAAATATCACGGTTTGAACATTCAACAAGCTCCTGCTTTTGAACAGCGATTCTCTTTGAAATTCTCTCAGTTAAATTTATAATAAATCTGAATAAATCCTGTGAGCGCTGCTTCATTCTGATTTTCAAATCACGCTCAGAATAATAATAATCAAGCAGTTCACACGCTGAATTTACACGCTTTGTTATCATAAGATTACCGTATTGATTGATTTCGGTAAAACAAAAATCCTTGAAAGTACCGTCCTTCTCCATCAGGATAGTATATTTATTGTCATTTTGTAATAGTGCTTTTGAGATTTCTTTAAGATAAAAAACTAATCTGTCTTTATGATTTTCCGATAAATCACTTACTGAAATTTCTTTTCCTCTTGCTGTGAAAAAAGCAGCTTCCCTTGCAAAAATCGGGGAAATACCTTCAAGAATCTTCATTATTGCTTTTGATAGTTCAAGGTTTGGAAGCTTAGTTAATTCAAGCACAAATATTTCACTTGAAAAGCTCAATAAAGAAAGCCTGTTATCCCTTGGGGGGAGAGCATAGGTTATTCCTGGTAAGACAAGGCGAACACTTGACATATCCTCCCCTACCCTTTTTATACTGTCAATAACCTTTCC
>QKDG01000183.1 GCA_003246805.1 Clostridia bacterium
TCGTAGCTTATTACGCTTTGTGCAAGCTCTAAATCGCTGTTTACAAAAGCATCGATACTCTCGCGAACCATCTTTATTGTTGCATTTGCCATTCCCTCAAACTCATTGGTTGAGAAAGTGAAATTATTTTTGATGATATAAAGAGTAATTTCAGAAATATCTGATGCCTGGTCGCCTATTCTCTCCATATCTGCAATCATTTTTATCGCGGTAGAAATCAACCTTAGGTCATTTGCAACAGGCTGCTGCTGAAGAAGCAGTTTTAGGCAATGGCGTTCAATGCTGCGCTCCTTATTGTCAATGTCGTTATCAAGCGCAATAACCTGAGTAGCAAGTGAATCATCACGAGTAATAAGGGCGGAAACTGCTTTGTCGATAGAAGCTTCAATCATTGCTCCCATCTCAATCAACTCATTGTGAAGAGTCTGTATATCTTTTTCAAATCTGTTTCTCATATCAATTCTCCTTATCCAAATCTACCTGTAATATAATCTTCTGTCTTCTTGTTTTTGGGCATTGAAAAAATATTTTCAGTATTATCGTACTCTATAATATCGCCAAGAAGGAAAAATGCAGTTTTGTCGGATACACGTGTTGCCTGCTGCATATTGTGTGTAACCATAACAATAGTATAATCCTTTTTAAGTTCTTGAACCAGATCTTCAATTTTAAGGGTAGCAATAGGGTCAAGTGCACTTGTTGGTTCGTCCATCAAAAGGACATCAGGTTCTACCGCTAAAGCACGTGCGATACATAAACGTTGCTGCTGTCCGCCAGAAAGACCAAGTGCGCTCTTTTTTAGCCTGTCCTTAACTTCGTCCCACATTGCGGCATTTGTCAGGCTTCTCTCAACAATTTCGTCAAGCTTTGATTTT
Source organism: Clostridia bacterium (assembly GCA_003246805.1). Taxonomy (GTDB): domain Bacteria; phylum Bacillota; class Clostridia; order Oscillospirales; family Ruminococcaceae; genus SZUA-444. The sequence goes on from QKDG01000183.1 coordinate 876, forward strand.
GAACGAATTCCATGGGTTTTAGGCCCGAATGTAATATTGTCGTATATACTCATAGGGAAGGGGTTAGGCTTCTGAAAAACCATTCCAACTCTTTTTCGCAACAAATTAACATTCATATTTTTATAAATATCAACATCGTCAAGCAAAACTTCGCCAGTAATCTTACAGTCTTCAATAAGGTCATTCATTCTGTTAAGTGACTTTAACAGAGTAGATTTTCCGCATCCTGAAGGGCCGATAAAAGCTGTTATTGCGTTTTGGTCAATATCAATATTTATGTTTTTTAGCGCCTGGAAAGAACCATAATAAAGATCTAAATCTTTTACAACTATCTTTGACATTTGAAATCACATCTTTCGTAAAAATTATATTCTCTGCAATTTTTTTGCAATTATTGAAGCAATTGTATTTAATAAGAAAACTGTCAGCAGCAAGACAACTGCCGTAGCATATGCCTGATTGACATGGAAGCCCTCAGTAGAAAGAATATACATGTGAACCGACAGTGTTCTTCCTGAGCTTTGAAGGTTTGATATAGTCTTTGTTGCTGTACCGAATGTATAAAGCAAAGCAGCGGTTTCGCCGATTATTCTACCAATAGCAAGAATAATGCCAGCGAGAATACCCGGAATTGCAGAAGGAAGGACAATTCTGAAAACTGTTCTGAGATTTCCTGCGCCAATACCAAAGCTGGCTTCACGGTAGGTGTCAGGAACAGACTTCAAAGCCTCCTGAGTTGAACGGATAATAAGAGGGAGTATCATAATCGCAATTGTCAAAGCACCTGACGATAAAGAGAATCCCATATGAAGTGCAGTGCTGAAAAACAGCCAGCCAAACAATCCATAAACGATTGAAGGAATACCAGAAAGAGTTTCTGTTGTAATCAATATATACTTAACAATCCGGTTCTGCCGGCTTGCATACTCTACAAGATAAATAGCTGAGCCTATGCCAAGCGGAACTGCAATAAGTAAAGACAATCCAATAAGGCATAATGTGTTTATTATTGAAGGCATCATAGAAACATTTGTTGAATTATATTTTGCCTCAAAAAGCTCAGGCGATAAGCTGGGAATACCGTTTACACAAATATGGATAACAATGAAAGCAAGTGTTGCTAACGTGATAATAATAGCTATATGGGTGATAAGAAAAAGGAATAAAGAGAAAGGGTCATTTTTGTAGCCTGCCAATCTTTGTTTTAGCCTGGTATTCATAATTATTTTTTCCCTCCTTTATTATTGATTAAAGAGAAACATAAATTAATAATCAAAATAAATACAAATAGTACAACACCGGTTGCAATTAGTGCTTCTCTGTGAAGATCAGCAGCATACGCCATTTCAATTACGATATTTGAAGTCATAGTTCTTACACCTTCAAAAATTCCGCTCGGGATTCTCGGTTGATTTCCGGCAACCATAATTACAGCCATTGTTTCACCAATTGAACGACCAATACCAAGAATTACACCAGCCAGCAAGCCCGACTTAGCAGCAGGTAAAACAGTGAAGAATACAGAACGCTCATGTGTTGCACCAAGTGCCAATGCGCCCTCATAATAGCTTTCAGGAACAGCCCTCAAAGCGGATTCACTTATGGCAACTATGGTAGGAAGAATCATTATTCCAAGAAGAATGGAGGCAGTAAAGACACTGTTACCGTTCCCAGAAAAATGTTCACGTACAAAAGGAACCAGAATAATCATACCAAAAAAGCCATAAACGATTGAAGGAATACCAGCAAGCAAATCTACTAAAGGCTTGATAAAAGTGTGAAGTTTTTTGGGGCAGAATCTTGCAAGGTATACAGCTGTCAATATTCCGAGAGGAACACCGACAATTATAGAGCCAGCTGTTACATACAAGCTACCAACAATCATC
>QKDG01000044.1 GCA_003246805.1 Clostridia bacterium
AGTGGCAAGTGCATTTGCTATCCTTGGTAAAACGCTGATAAGTTCTGCAAGCAAAGTAAAGAACTTTTCTGTTCCCTGACAGGGTTCTTTCCAAAACACCCAACGGGTGTCCACATTCGTGACAATAAATCAGGCCTTTGAGTAAAAATTCATGTGTGCGTGAGCGTGTATTGGTTCGGCTTGCAATCATTAACTGAACCTTGCGAAAGGTTTCCTCATCAATTATAGGTTCGTGCGTTCCCTCCACAACAGTCCATTCTTCAGGCGGGAGCTTCCGGCAAGCTTTAATCTTATAATTAATTTTCCGAATACGCCCCTGAACCATGTTTCCGATATAAAGCTCGTTTTTCAGCATAAAAGTCACACGTTCAGAGCTCCATTTTCCGTTATATGTACCTTTTGTCGCTGTAGCAATGTTTGCGTATTGTGCTGGAGTGAGAGTTTTTGCATCATTTAATATTACAGCTATTTCCCGACAGGATTTTCCCTCAAGGGCAAGTGCGTAAACTTTGCGTACAACCTCTGCGGCGGGCGGGTCAATTTCAATTGTGTTTTTATGTTCTTTTGAAATCTTGTAGCCGTAGGAAGCCTTACCGCCGATAAACTGCCCCTTTCGTTGCTTATCTCGCTTTACGCATGTGATTTTCTTGCTTATATCCTTAGCGTACATATCATTCATAATTGCCTTAAAAGGCGTGATGTCGTTGATACTGCTGTCTATTCCCGTGTCAACTCCGTCAAGAAGCGAAATGTAGCGAACGCCATTCATAGGGAAGAACTTCTTCCCAGACGGGACATATCTTTTGTAAGCACCATATTAACTTTTTTAGCCTTGATATCTGCGATTAACCTCTGAAAGTTCGGGCGGTCAAAGGTTGTGCCGGAAAAGCCATCATCTATATAGGTGTCATAAACGTCAAGTCGCTGTTCCTTAGCAAATTCAGCCAGTAAGCTACGCTGGTTTGTCACGCTTTCGGATTCCTTATCAGTATCATCCTCCTTTGAAAGTCGAATGTAAAATGCGGTTTTATAATCCATCGGGTTGTTTATTCTTGCGTACATAATGTACCTCCAATAAGCAACCACCCATTTGTCACATGATAACTCTTTTCGACTTCATTAGCAAGAAATCTGGCGAAAGAATCCGCAAGGATATTTTCGGCTTCTTCTCCATTTTCATCATATAAGCAGGTAGTTTTTACAGTTATTTTTGTTTCGTTCTGTTTCATGAAAACACCCCCGCTATATGTTTACGCGGGGGTAGATTGTCCGTATTACATTATATTTTTACAATGTGATTAAAGTTCCGAAATCACCTCATAAAGCTGAGCCATCACACCCGCTTTCGGTCTGCCTGTCATCAGGGGTATCCATTCAAGCTCAAAAGCGCCGGAATAAAAGCTGTTAATCAATTCAATAACAGAATTTAGTGCTGAGCGTATCTCAAGGATATGAAACACCCAGTCACGCACTTCAGTTACTCCGGGAGTAATAGAAGATGACCAACTGAATGCTGTCATTATCTGCTATGATGAAAGCTTTCTCTGGCATAGATGCAAATGTTATGCAATCACTTTCAAATATGGGAATGAAGCCCGACAAGCTTATTGCAATTGCATTTCAGGAGCTTGCAGAAAAAGACGATAAGATTGGTCAGCTTAATATTTCACCTGACCTTCTCCAAGGACTTCTTCAGGGGTCTGATAGATAATGGACAGATTGAGTGATAGGAAAAATGTATTAATTATCAAAAAACAAGGCTTGAAAATTTGATTGTAAGATACAATCGTTGTGGTCATCGTCTAGTCTTCCAAGGCCAATTTATAGTTTTGAAATCAGCGAAGGTACACCAGATTGTTTAGCTACCTGTGCAATACTCAAAACTGTGGAGGGCGAGTATACGGTTCTGGCAAGGCTGGGTTTTGTAACTAAATAAGATGAAAAAAACTATTGTAAGTGTGCATAAGCCTATAGCTGTAAATTTTGGGTTTCCTATAATGAACATAAAATTATCCGAGCCTGTGCAAGAAATGCTCCCGAGTTTTCATAAACTCAGGAGCGCAGGTTTGGATAATATCATAGTACGAAACCACGGCGATTCCGCAGTAACTACGAGGAAAGAAAAAGTTGTTTCTTCATAAAATTTAATAACTTTTGGTTAACATCCGAAAAATAATAGACAGCTAATCGTAGAAAATGGTAAAATAGATACAGCAAAGCTGACCTCGCAATGAAGTCTGGAAAAGTATTCAATTGATTTTGACTCATGGCCTCTCTAAGCTCAATTATTAAGTTTGAAACTAAAACAAACAAATTATTTTTACCAGCCAGACAAGCCTTAGTACCAAGTCCTATTGCATAGTGAGTTTTACCAGATCCAGGAGTTCCATGAGTATTAACATATACACTGCAAGTTAGGGCTCATGTACCAAAATAAAACAATAACAGCCTTGTGCGTTGATTACAGGATTGTTATTGTTAAGTTAAATTTAATAAATTCAATTTTAAATAAATTTTTAAAATGATTTCGCCAGAACAGATTGATGCCATCCAAATGCAAAAAACCCAATAATGAAAAGTACAGATATTGCTGCAACCCCGTATTTTGAGCTTCCTGTAATTTGTGACATTATCCCCATTAAAAGTGTACCTGTGAAAGCGGCACCCTTGCCAAAAATATCATATAATCCAAAATATTCATTTGATTTATCTTTTGGAACAATTTTTGCAAAATATGAGCGTGAAAGGGCCTGAATACCTCCTTGAAATATTGCAACGCACACTGCCAACAACCAAAATTCCCAAGCCTTATTTAATTGAAGGGCAAACAGCGAAATTCCAAGATAACCTATAATTGAAGATTTTATAAGTTTAGAAGCGGACATTTTTTTTGTTAATTTTCCAAATATAATAGCACATGGAAATGCAATTATTTGAGTAAGAAGCAAGGCAAGAAGCAAATTATTATCGGTAATGCCAACATCTTTTCCATATGACGTTGCCATTTCAATTATTGTGTAAACACCATCTATGTAAAGAAAAAATGCAACAAGAAAACTAAAAATATGCTTATTTCCCTTAATGTCTTTTAATGTTTTACCTAGTCTGATAAAACTTTCTTTTAAAGGGGAGATTTTGCTTTTAACAAAGCATTTTTGTTTATAATTTTTAAGCAGTGGTAATGTTGCTAATAACCACCATAAAGCAGTTATTATAAAACTCATCATTGTTGCATTTGTTATACCAAATCCTGTCTTTTCGGCTGTAAGTATTAACCCTAAACAAGCAACAAAAGGAATACAGCTCCCTATATACCCCCAAGCAAAACCATGAAGACTGATTTTGTCAATTCTTTCTTCTGTGGTGACATCACATAACATTGCATCATAAAAGATAATGCTCCCTGAATACCCAGTCTTTGCTATAACAAAGACAACTAAAAATCCTACCCAAGCAAGTGGAAAAGCAAGACTAGCACACCCAATTATTCCAATCAAACAAAAAGATAAAAACAACAGTTTTCTATATCCTTTATGATCACCTAGAGTTCCTAGAACAGGGCCTATTATAGCAACAATAAGAGTTGATATGCTTGCTGCATAACCCCAATATGCTGTGGATGTAGCGTTGCTTATTCCATCTTGAAATGCTATATTTTTATAGTAAATAGGAATTATTGTTGATACAAGTAAGATAAATGCGGAATTTCCTACATCATAAAGAATCCAGTTTCTTTCATCTTTTATCATAACTTTTCTACTCCTTCAAAATTCATTTCAAATCCTTTAAGTTGCGTATTTCGCGTAATATATGATTTAACAATATTTTTAATTAAATAGGTACTCTGATTTATTGCCTGATCAAAAAATAATTTCATTTTTAAAACATCAAGTGGATGAGCCTGTTTGTTTCTGACAGTTAAAGAAGAATAAAAACCTTTTTTATGTATTAGCTTTTCTAAAAATAACATTAGTTTTCTGTATTCAAGTAATCTTATAAACTTGTTCATACTTAAAATTGATTTTCTGACCTGAATTGCAGAAACGTTATTATATGCTTTTGAAATAATAGCAAAATTCAAGTGCTTTTTAGGTATATATTTGTGCCTTTTATAATTGAGATTAAATAAATTGATGAGATAATATTCAAAATCGGACTCGATGCATTGGTGCATAATGCTGTTTTGAGCTATACTGTTAACATAAGGATGACAAGCTTTGTCTAAACTATAGTGACAAACTACTCCCAAAAGATAAGCTAAATATTTTTCGTTTTTAAAAGAATATTTTATTGCGTTTTCAAAAAAGAATTCAGCCGAAAATTCATGAATGTTATATCCAACATCTGATACTAAATTTTTTTTATATGGTTTATAAAAAAACAGTATATCGGGTCCCTGCAAACCGATGTTAAACATATTTTTATGTTTTAATATCAGGTTTTTTATTGGCTGGCATAAATTGTCCAGTACAATTTGTCCAAATTGGAAATGAGCCACAATAGCTGGCATTTATTTCACCTCTAATTGTGTTTATTAAATTTTAAAATTACTATTTGCTTACATTATATAAAAACAAAGTAAATGTCATAACTGATTTATGTAAATCTTTAGAAAAATTATAAATG
>QKDG01000166.1 GCA_003246805.1 Clostridia bacterium
TATGGAAAAGATATCAAAAGCTTAAGAATTGAAAAACATTAAGCCTTATGATATAATATCTAAAAAAGACAGTGAGGGACATATATGAAAAAAAGGAAGATTAAGCTGATTTTGATATTAACTGCTTTAATAATACTTATTATTTTTGTTGCGGGGGGTGCTTTATATTTGTCACAAAAAAACAACGCTGATGAAAGCTCAGTAGCAAGCGAGGCGGAGAGTTCTTTGTCTGATAAAGAAAGCTCACAAATAGTGGATGAAAGCTCATCTGAAATTGATTCTTCATCAGAAGTAGAATCTTCACAAGAAGACAGCAGCGATTCCGATAAAGAAGCAATTAATGCTTTTAAAAGCGTTAGCTATTATAATGATGAATATCTTGAAAGATATTTAAGCTATCAGGAGCAAAACACAGATATGCCTTATGAGCAGGTTATTCTTAAAGTAAATATAGGGCTTGACAATCCGTTTTATACAAATACATATCTGGCAGAAAACTACGACAGTACAGTTGTTTTGGTTAACAAATATTCATATTTGCCAAATGACTATCAGCCGGCTGACCTTGTTGCTATATCTGCAGAACACAGTGCCGGATATCAGCAAATGAGAAAAGAAGCAGCAGAGGCTTTTGAAAAAATGTGTGTTGATGCAAGCGAAAAAGGCTATACAATAAAAGCACAAAGCACGTTCAGGTCTTATAGCAGCCAGTATTCAATATACAATAACTACGTAAGTCGTGATGGTGCTGAAAAAGCAAATACGTATTCTGCACAACCAGGGCACAGTGAGCATCAGACAGGGCTTGCTGTTGATGTACAGGGCAGCCAGTATGATTACAACAGATTTGGTGAAACAAAGGAAAATCAATATGTTTTAGAAAACGCTTATAAGTTTGGATTTATTGTGAGATATACGGCAGAAACAACAAGTATAACAGGCTATATGCCGGAGCCATGGCATTTAAGATATGTCGGCGTTCAGATAGCAACGGTTATTCATAACGAGAATATAACCTTTGATGAATACTGTGCAAAATATATGGTATAAATTAAATGCCCGTACTATTGTGCGGGCATTGCTACTTGCAGAATAGTTCATTTCTACAAACTTTTCACAATTTGCAAGTGCTTTCGGGGGCTTTGCGGTCGCCCCCGCACCCCTTCGCATAAAAAGTCATAGTTTTTCGGCACTCTTAAATGCCCGTACAATAGTGTAGGCATTAATTTTACAAAACAATTATACTTTATTATGTGCATAGATGTGAGGTAGCTTTAAATTCCTCGAAATGTGTTTTAGTTAATAACTTTCAATTTAATTTATAGATTTTTCGGCGAAGGGGCATAGGGGCGACCGCAAAGCCCCCAAAAATATGAGATAATTTTTAATAAATGCAACAAAAGACTTTTTATACACGCAAATACCCATACAAAACACGGTATTGTATCAGAACAGCAATTTTTATTAGAATGTCTCATTGCTTTCAATAAGCTTTGCTTTTCTTACAAAAATACTGTTGTATGCCTGAGTTTCTTTAAAAATTCTGAACTTAATAAAATTGACAAGTATCAGCCCCACAGGCGACAAAAAAAACCAGCAGACAGAAAAGGGAAGGCAAACCTGCCCAAAAAGATTCGCAGGAATAAAGGAATAATCCCAGACACACAGATTAAGCCAGATGTTTACTATCAAACCCGTTAAAAATTCAAGAATCGTGATTAAAAAAGAGAATATAATCATCTTGAATATTAGGGGGAAAGTGTCACCTAATAAAGTATTAAGCAAAGACATTGAAATCAGGCATAAACCCCCTAAAATCCCCATAGAAATATGAGTATACCCCCTAAAAATTATTTCAATAAGCCCGTAGCCAAACGCACCGAATACCCACATTACAAAAGTTTTTAGAAATTTAATTTGCATATTATCACCGCTTTTATAGAATAAATACTGAGCCAGCATCAATACTTATTGTTCCAAAAAAACGATGAATATTTAATAGTAAATTTTTCTATAAAAACAAAAAGAGCAGCCTTTAAACTGCTCTCAGCTTGTAGAAAAAGTACGTTTCTACAATAATATTATAAATTTAAGCACGCTTTTTCGGGGGATTTATCGGTTGCCCCCAAATCTCTTCGCATAAAAAGTCATAGTTATTCGACGCTTATTAGTTATTATTTGAATTGTGAAGGCAATTATCTATTGCGATAACAATACTACAAAAAAATGCTGCGTCTGAATCATTTTGGATATCAAGAACATAACTGTCACCCCAAGTAAATAGCTTTTTTGAAATTGAACCGATTAGTCTGCCATCGCAGATAACATTAAAATCAAGTGCAAACAAATTACCGTCAAGCTGATAGGTGCCATAATTGCTTTCTACCGTTAACTTAGGCTTTAAAAAAGAAAATTCTTTTTTAATAACAGCACATAGATTGTCGCCTTGATAAATATGATATTGAGGGAGAAATGACATTACTTTTTGCTTGATAAAAAATAGTTCGGAATCATAACTGTCAAAGAGTGATATTTTTGCACCGAATGAAAAAATCTTGCTTGTTGCATAAAAAACGGTTTCGCCTGCTTCATTCAAAATATTATATTTATCACCGATTGAAAAAACTCGTTGCTTTATAAATAATCTCATGCAAAACACCCTTTCAAAACAATTCAATAAAGCCTATTCACAAACAGAAAAGATTATGCGGCATTATTCATCAGTATTTGAAATAAT
>QKDG01000010.1 GCA_003246805.1 Clostridia bacterium
CTCAAGTTCCTTAGGTGGTGTATCAAGAACCTTGCCAGAAACACGAAGCTCATATCTCGTCATATTTACAACAAGATTTTCATACTTAACCTCTTTAACCTCAATCTCAGAATTTATCTGCCCCACACGGCGTGAAATAGCCTTTATACGGGCAATAATTTCTTTTGTATCAAAAGGCTTTACTACATAGTCATCCGCACCAAGCTCAAGCCCTAAAACCTTGTCAAAGGTCTCTGACTTTGCGGTAATCATAATAATCGGAACGTTTGATTTTTTCCTTATCTCACGGCATACCTGCCAGCCATCAAGCCCGGGCAGCATAATGTCAAGCAAAACTACATTAGGCTTAAGGGCAGAGAACTTAACAAGCGCCTCTTCGCCATCATGTGATAATATAACACTGTATCCTTCCTTTTCGAGATACAATCTTAAAAGCTCGCATATATTTCTGTCGTCGTCAACTACTAAAACTTTTCCAAGTGACATATTAACATCCTTCCATGTTTGAAAAACATATTTATTTATATTTTGTTTATATTTCTATTATATAGCAATTTATATTATAAATGTGATTATTTTATTAACTAAAAGCGATATATTTGTAAAATTGGTATCGTTTTGAACCAATGCAATAAAATACTTATTTTTTTATGATAACTTTTTCACAAAAAATTATCAAATAGAAATATACTTAACAATTAGATAATAAAATAACGTAAAAATAATCGATATTTCACATTAAAATATATAGTTTTGGTATGAATTAAGTGCATTTAATTGGATATATTACACAATAGTTTCGTGCATTTGTTTTATTTAACAATTTTTCATATCATATTTTTAATTAGTTTGTTAAAGCCTACAAAATTGTGCAATATATTATATTAGCTCTTGATTTTTACAAAATCATTGGTAAAATATAATTAGCACTCAAAGTTAATGAGTGCTAAACAAGAATGATTATATTTTTCAAGGAGGATTTCAATATGACTATTAAACCATTGGCAGACAGAGTTGTTATCAAAATGGTAGAGGCTGAGGATACCACAAAAAGCGGAATAATTCTTGCTGGCTCAGCAAAGGAAAAACCACAGGTTGCTGAAATTGTTTCAGTTGGCCCTGGAGGACTTGTTGACGGTAATGAGGTAAAAATGTATCTTAAAGCTGGCGACAAGGTTTTAGTCAGCAAATATGCCGGAACAGAGGTTAAGCTTGACGGTGTTGAGTACACAATATTAAAGCAGTCTGATGTTCTTGCAATTGTAGAATAGTAAAAATAATTTTATTAGGAGGATTATCTTAACATGGCTAAAGATATTATTTATGGCGAAGCAGCAAGAAAAGCTCTTCAAAGCGGTATCGACAAGCTTGCTGATACTGTTAAAATCACACTCGGACCAAAAGGAAGAAATGTTGTTCTTGATAAAAAGTTCGGTTCACCTCTTATCACAAACGATGGTGTGACAATAGCAAAGGAAATTGAGCTTGAAGACGCATTTGAAAATATGGGAGCTCAGCTTGTTAAAGAAGTTTCAGTAAAAACTAATGATGCTGCCGGTGACGGTACAACAACAGCTACACTTCTTGCTCAGGCACTTGTTCGTGAGGGAATGAAGAATATTGCTGCTGGCGCAAACCCTATGGTAGTTAAAAAAGGTATCGCAAAGGCTGTTGTAGTTGCGGTTGAAGCTATCAAGGCAAACTCAAAGGCTGTTGACGGCACTGCTGATATTGAAAGAGTTGCTACAATTTCTTCAGCTGATGAAACGGTAGGAAAGCTAATCGCTGACGCAATGGAAAAGGTAACTGCCGATGGTGTTATTACTATTGAAGAAAGCAAGACTGCTGAAACTTACAGCGAGGTTGTTGAGGGTATGCAGTTTGACAGAGGATATGTTACTCCTTATATGGCAACTGATACAGATAAAATGGAAGCTGTTATCGATGATGCATTCATTTTGATTACTGATAAGAAAATTTCAAGCATACAGGAGATTCTTCCCCTTTTAGAGCAGATTGTTCAGTCTGGCAAAAAGCTTGTTATCATTGCTGAGGATGTTGAGGGCGAGGCTCTTGCTACTCTTATCGTAAACAAGCTGAGAGGAACCTTCACCTGTGTTGCTGTCAAAGCTCCTGGCTTTGGTGACAGAAGAAAAGAAATGCTAAGAGATATTGCTATTCTTACTGGTGGTGAGGTTATTTCTGAAGAAATCGGCCTTGACCTTAAAGAAGCAACTATCGACCAGCTTGGCCGTGCACGCCAGGTTGTTATCCAAAAAGAAAATACTATTATCGTTGATGGTTCAGGCGATAAGGATGAAATCACTGCAAGAATCAATCAGATTAAAGCACAGATTGAAACAACAACATCTGACTTTGACAAAGAAAAGCTCCAGGAAAGACTTGCTAAGCTTTCAGGTGGTGTAGCTGTTATCAAGGTTGGTGCTGCAACTGAAATTGAAATGAAGGAAAAGAAGCTTAGAATTGAGGATGCTCTTGCTGCTACAAAGGCCGCTGTTGAAGAAGGCATCGTAGCTGGTGGCGGAACATCACTTATAAACGCTGTACCTCCTGTTGAAAAGCTTATCGCTACACTTTCAGGTGACGAAAAGACTGGCGCTCAGATTGTTCTAAAAGCACTTGAAGAGCCTATTCGTCAGATTGCATTGAATGCAGGTCTTGAAGGCTCAGTAATCATTGACAAAATCCGCCGTTCAAGAAAAATCGGATACGGTTTTGACGCTTATAACGAAACTTATGTTGATATGATTCCTGCTGGTATCGTTGACCCTGCGAAGGTTACTCGCTGTGCATTGCAGAATGCTGCCTCAGTAGCTGCTATGGTTCTTACAACAGAGAGCCTTGTTGCTGATATCAAGGAAGAAAACCCGCCTGCTATGCCTGCTGGTGGTATGGGTGGTATGGGCGGAATGTATTAACAGACTGCTTGTAAAGATTGTTCCTTAAACATCTTGAAATTCATAATTAAACGGCTTCATCCAATATGTGTTGAAGCCGTTTTTGATATAAAAGCCTATAACTGCGTATAATTTAATTCATAGCATACAGAATATCTTTGTATAGTATCAGATATCTGCAAATCTGCCTAAGCCGAAATGCGTATTAAAAAAGGAGCGTATTATGACCATAAACGAAATACAAAAGCAAATATTATCTTTAAAAAAGGAATATGATTTTTGCATTTTAGCACACAGCTATCAGGCACGTGAAATAATTGAAATTGCTGATTTCACCGGTGATTCCTTTGCACTAAGCCAAATGGCAACAAAAGCCGATAACAAAAATATTTTGATGTGTGGTGTGCGTTTTATGGCTGAAACCGTCAAAATATTATCGCCAGAAAAAAACGTGTATTTATCCAATGAAAATGCAGGTTGCCCAATGGCAGAGCAAATGGACAAGGAACTGATTTCAAGCGTAAAAAAGCAGTTTCCTGACTATACTGTTGTTGCATATATCAACACAACAGCAGATTTAAAAACAATATGCGATGTATGCGTCACATCCTCATCTGCTGTTAAAATTGTAAATAAAATTGAAAATAAAAATATATTGTTTATTCCTGATTGCAATTTGGGCGCTTATGTTGCTGAACAAGTTAAAGATAAAAATATAAAGCTTTTACAAGGCGGGTGCCCTATTCACGCAGTTGTCAGCAAAAATGATGTCCTAAAAAGCAAAGAACGTCATCCAGGCGCAAAAATACTCATTCACCCTGAATGTGTACCTGAGGTTGTAAAGCTTGCTGATTTTGTTGGTTCAACATCTGAGATTATGAACTATGCAATCAACTCACCGGAAAAGGAATTTTTAATAGGGACAGAAATGAGTATTGCTGAGCATTTGCAATATACCTGCCCAGATAAAATGTTCTATCCGCTTTCAAAAAAATTATTATGCCCTAATATGAAAATGACGACACTGGTTGATGTTCTTAATTGTATTAAAAACAAGTCAAATGAAATAATTCTTGACGATGAAACGATTTCAAAAGCAAGACTTTGTATTGATAAAATGATTGAGTTAGGGTAATTCTTAATAAAATTAAAAAGCTTATAATTTGGTTATAGGCAGTGAGAGCAGGGAGCATAAGCGCCCCCTGCTCAGAGTGTCGAAAAACTGTGATTTTTGATGCGAAGGGGTGTCGGGGCGACCGCAAAGCCCCCTTACCACATCGCATAAAAGCATAGTTTTATTCAGCTGATTATTTATTAAGATTATTTTTTATAAATACCTTCTAACTTGCGAATATAATCCTTTGCCTCATTTACAACATCTTCCGGGCTGATTATCTGCGCTTTGTCTCCAAACTGAAACAGCCAGCCCCAGAAAGGTGGGCTTATCTGCACCTCAACAAATGCAATGAAATGCTCGTTATCCTCTTTCCTCATATAAACGTCTTTACCATATCTGTCAATAATAACGTTTACAAGGTCGTTATGTAGCTTTAATACAACTTCTTTTCTTTCTCCCCCATACATCCCAAAGGTAGAACACAGATTGTCAACAAGTAAAATCTCATCAACCGAAACAGGCTTCCTTTTTTCTTCGCCAACGCACACATTAAGCATCCTGTCTATTCTGTATCTGCTTATATTATTGTGCTTTTCACAATAGCACACAAGATAGTAATTGTCGTTCTGCCATACAATATGATACGGGCTTACTCTATAAGGAAGTCCGTTGTTTTTATACTGTTTTTTCTTGGCCGCTGTGTATTGAAAATATTTGAATGTGATTTTCTTGTTATCTGATAGCGCCTGCTGAATTGCGTTGATATTATAATAAATATTTTCGTTAAATGCTTTTACTCTGTCCTCAACATATATACTTCTTTTAAGGGTTTTCAGATTATGCACACTTGTTAAGCTCTGCAATTTCTTGATAAGCTCATTAGATTTTTTTAAAGATAAAAATTTTGATGAAGCAACTGCATCAGCAAGAACCTGTAACTCCTCAATCTGAAAAACTCTCTCGCCAACATAATACGCATTTGCATGAGATTTTTTATCAACAATAATATCAAGCCCACAGTTTATAAGCGTTTCCATATCATCATAAACCGTCTTGCGTTCAACACCTATATCATATTTAGCAAGCTCGTCAATTATTTGGGCAACTGTCAACGGATGCCCTTCATCTGTTTTTTCAAGCAATATTTTTTGAAGTATCAGAAGCTTATGCTTGCAGTGTGCAGTTCTCATTGCGTCATCTCCTAAAAGTTAGTCTTTTTTTAAATCTTTAACTTTGATTTTCTTTCCGTCAGGCTCCAGAATCGTTATATTTTCAAGCTGTCCTGTCAGGCTTTTTTTAAAATCAGCCCTGTATTCATCCCTTAGGCTTTTTTGCTCAGCCAGTTCGTCAGCCGAAAGAGGTGCTTGCTTTGATTTCCTTGCAAGCTCATTAATTCTGTTTATTTTATCCTGAGTCACAAAAACACTCCTATGCTTTTTTAAGAAAATTATATCAATTATTACAGCTTTTTGCAATAGTGTTCCGTCAAATAGTCTTATCTGTCCAATAAAATGCCCTGTTGAGAAAAATTTCATAATTTTTCTATTTTGTGTATTGACATTTCTTTTTTATGTGATATCATTTAATTGAGGAATTTCGAACGTTTGTTTTTACTATTGTTGTAAAGGAAGGATAATATGATAGAACTGATTAAAAGCTATTTAAGAAGTGCCAATTTATTGAAGAAAAGGATTGATGAGCTTTTTGAAGAAATGAAAAGGGAGGAAGACCAGGATAAATTCGTTTCGTTAAGAAGACGACGTGATATCCTGATTGAAGAACGTTATGACCTGCTTGGAACTGTATCAGAAATGGTAAGGCTATATAGCGAGGCAAATACTGCTTGTGGAGAGGATTAAATGGCGAGAAGAATTCACTGGGATTTTTCAACCGGCAATAAGGAAATGTTTAATTTGCTGAACAGTTCTGAAAACACAAACACTAATTCTGAAAAACTGAAAATAGCAAAAAAAGCACTGAAAAAAGTTGTAGAAGAACAGCTTTCAACAAGACAAAAACAGGTAATTGTGCTATACTATTATAAAAAGCTTGATATGCCTGAGATAGCAAGGCTGCTTTCTGTTAATGTTTCGACAATTTCACGCACCTTAAAGAGAGCACGGCAGAATATTATCAAATACCTGAAATTTTATTTTTATTGATACGAGGTAGATTATGGACACCCCTGTTTTTGATTTTGTAAATGAATATAAAAGCACAAAATACATAAGATTGCATATGCCCGGCCATAAGGGCGACGGTTTTTTAAGCGAGGAATATGATATTACTGAGATTTTTGGGGCAGACAGCCTTTTTGAAGCATCAGGGATTATTAAAAAGAGCGAGGAAAATGCAACCTCACTTTTTAAGACAAAAAAAACAATATATTCAACGCAGGGCTCAACATCGGTTATTTTCACTATGCTTGCCCTTGTTACACAGCGCTCAGGGGTTGAAAAGCCGCTGGTTGTTGCCGCAAGGAACGCTCACAAGGCGTTTATCAATGCATGCATACTGCTTGATATTGAGGTTACCTGGGTTTTCCCTGAATATGATAACACTATTGTTTCAGGCGAATACTCACATAAGGATATCGAAAAAGCTATTTCAGCAAGTGGAAGAAAGCCCTGTGCCATCTATATAACTTCCCCCGATTATATTGGCAGAACAGCCGATATATCTGCAATATCCGCTGTATGCAAAACGTATAATATCCCTTTGCTCGTGGATAACGCACATGGTGCATACCTGAATTTTTTAGATGAAAATAGTCACCCTATTCATTCAGGGGCGACAATGTGCTGTGATTCTGCCCACAAGACTCTCCCTGTGCTTACCTCGGGCGCTTATCTGCACATAGCAGAAAACACTGATGATTATTATTGCGAAAACGCAAAAGATACAATGGCACTGTTTTCGTCCACAAGCCCGTCATATCTTACATTGTCTTCACTTGATTTATGCAACAAATACCTTAATGATAAAATTAAGGATGACCTTGATTTAGTTATTCCCTTAATCAGCAAGCTTAAATCAACTCTGACGAAAAATGGTTATACTATATGTGGAGACGAGCCATTAAAGCTTTCTTTGTTTACAATTCCTTATGGATACTATGGATATGAAATTGCATCAATTCTTCGTAAAAATAAAATAGAATGCGAATACGCTGATGCAACACATATCGTCCTTTTATTTTCTTCAAAAAATACTGTTTTGGAAATTGAAGCCACCAAAACTGTTTTAATGGCAATCCCCAAAAAAACTGCCTGCCTTCAAATACCTGAATTCAAGCTGTCTCCCCCAAAAAAATCAATGGCTGCCAGAAAAGCAGCGTTATGCAGCAGTGAGGAGATTAATGTTGATGTGGCAGATGGAAGAATATGCTCAAAAATAATTGTAGCCTGCCCTCCTGGCATTCCTGTTATAGTCAGTGGAGAAGTATTCAACACCCAGGTTATTAAAATTTTAAAAAACTATGGCATTTTAACTGTAAATGTGGTAAAATTATAATGATGTGTTATTAAAAATGCATTATGCTCAATAAAATGTGAAAAGGTTAAAATATGTTAAGTAATGGATTTAGAGTATATTCAAATCAGAACATTATCAATACGCTCACTTCTATGATTAGCAGTGGGCGTTTATATCATGCTTTTTTACTTTATGGTGCTAAGGGGCTTGGCAAAAAGACAATAGCAGAATATATGGCTGCAAAGCTTTTATGTGAGAATGCTGATTATTCCCCCTGTGGTAAATGTAAAAGCTGTAAAATGATTCTGGATTCTGCCCACCCTGATGTTAACCTTATAACCAAGGAAACCAACAGCAAGGCTTTTTCGGTTGATTATCTGCGCCAGCTAACTATCGATGCATATATACTGCCGAATGAAGGAGATAAAAAAATATATATTATTGCCGACTGTGATACAATGCCCCCACTGTCGCAGAATATTTTGCTAAAACTTATTGAAGAACCGCCTGAGAACACTTATTTTGTTTTTACGGCATCTTCAAATGCAGTTTTTATTCCCACTGTTTTATCAAGGGTATTATCTTTTGGAGTTTGTGAAGCAAGTGAAGCTGATTGCAGAAAAGCTATTGAAGATAAGGGCATTAAGGATAAATCACGAATTGATGAAGCTGTTGAGGCTTTTGGCAGTAATATCGGGATGTGCCTTGATTTTCTCCAAAATGATGAGCTTGCAAAGGCTGTTGCGTTAGCAAAAATTATTACTGATGCTATGATATCTGCCAGTGAATATCAGCTGCTCAAATGCCTGTATTCACTCGAAGGTAAAAGAGAGCTTTCAAAAACTGTTATCAGCCTTTTATCTGCTGTTTTGCGTGATGCCGCTGCAATAAGGCTTGGAAACGATGAGCTTATCGGCTGTTATAAAACCGGCTCAGATGCTCTTTCAAAGCAGATTTCTTTAAGGCAAGCTTATCAGCTTTACAGGCAGTTTTCTACAACTGATGAGAGAATTGACGGCAATGCCAATTCTTCACTTAACATTGCAAATCTTTGTGCACAAATAAAAAAAATTATATAGGTATTTATAAGGAATGAGGTAATCAATATATGACCGAAATTATTGGCGTAAGATTTAAAAGCATCGGGAAGATATATTATTTTTCGCCCAACAAATTAAAAATAGATACAGATTCACACGTAATTGTTGAGACAGCAAGGGGTGTTGAATGTGGTGAGGTTGTTATTGGCAACCGTTTAGTTGAAGATAATGAAATTAACGCGCCTTTAAAGCCTGTTATAAGAATTGCAACCCCTGATGATATAAAAATAGTAGAAAAAAACCGAATAAAAGAGAAGGATGCTTTTGCTATTTGTGAAGAAAAAATTGCACATCATAAGCTTAATATGAATCTTATTGATGTTGAATGTACTTTTGACAACAACAAGCTTTTGTTCTATTTTTCTTCAGAAACCAGGGTGGATTTCAGGGAGCTTGTAAAAGACCTCGCCGCTGTTTTCAGAACTCGTATTGAACTTCGCCAGATAGGTGTGCGTGACGAAGCAAAGCTGCTCGGCGGGCTTGGAGTTTGCGGAAGGCCCTTTTGCTGCAAGAGCTTTCTTGGAGAATTTGTTCCTGTATCTATTAAAATGGCAAAGGAGCAGGGGCTTTCTTTAAATCCTGCAAAAATTTCGGGAAGCTGTGGCAGGCTTATGTGCTGCCTTAAATATGAACAGAATGCCTACGACGAGCTTTTGAGAATTACACCAAAGGTTGGTGCTTTTGTTAAAACTGCTGACGGTAACGGCCATGTTGAAGACGTTAATCTGATAACCGGGTTGTTAAAGGTTAGGCTAAATAACAAAGAAGATGTTGTTAACTCTTATAACAGAAATGATGTCGTGCTTATCAAGGATGCTGTTATTAGGCTTAACAGTGATGAAATCAACGCTTTAAAAGCGTTAGAAGATAAATAGGAGGATTTTAAATGGCTGATTTTGTAAATATGAAAAAAGCAGGCAACAGTATAAGCTACGGGAAGATTTTTGGTGTTTTGGCAGGAATACTACTCGTATTAATTGTTATTTTCAATACCTTTATCTCGGTTGATTCCGGGCACTCTGGCATTGTTACAACCTTTGGAAAGGTTAATGAAGCTGTTTTGCCAGAAGGACTGCATGCAAAAATCCCTTTTGTTCAACAGGTTGTAATGATGGATAATAGAGTTTTAAAGGCTGAGGCTCAATGCACAAGCGCTTCAAAGGACTTGCAGACAGTAGCTACAACTATTGCACTGAATTACAGGGTAAGCCCTTCAAGCTCTGCCAACCTTTATAAAAATGTTGGTGTTGATTTCCAGAATACCATCGTTATCCCGTCAATACAGGATAGCGTAAAAGCAGTTACTGCTAAATTTACTGCTGAGGGGCTTATTGCAAACAGGCAAAGCGTTGGTGAGCAAATGAAAGAGGCTGTTGCTGAAAAGCTTGATAACTATGGCTTGCAGGTTGAAATCTTCAATATAGTTGATTTTCAGTTCAGTGATGAATTCAATGCCGCTATTGAAGCAAAGCAAACAGCAGAACAAAATGCTTTAAAGGCAGAGCAGGACCTTGAAAGAATTAAGGTTGAGGCACAGCAGAAGATTGAACAGGCAAAGGCTGAGGCTGAGGCTTATAAGCTAAAAAGTGAGCAGATAACCAATGAAATGATTATTATGGAATACATAAGCAAATGGGACGGTAAGTTGCCAACCATTACGTCAGATAATTCCATGATGTTTGATGTAAATTCGATTTTAGAGCAAGCCCAGTTAAACTCAGCGCAGGTAAACCCTTAATATAATCAAAATTCAAAATTTCTCACTTTTGTGAGAGCTATAAGAGTCGTTAACCCCTCGGTCTTTGGATTGCCAAAGTCCGAGGGGTTAAACAATGTTGTTAAAAATTATAGCATTTATTTGCGGGGGATTTGAAGCCGTGTCCACACTACTTGGTATAAAAATTCATAGTCTGTCGACACTCTTAGCAGAGCACAAATGTGCTCTGCTTTTATCATTGTTTTATATATTTTTCAAAATCAGCTGAGTATTTAACTTCACCATTTTTAAACACCCATAAGGCTTCCGCATTTTCAAGTGAATTGATGAACTCCTCCCCTTCTTCAAAAGGCATATTGAATATCGCTGTTGAAAGTGCGTCTGCCTCGGCTGAATCAGTGCATATTATTGTTACCGAGCTAAAATAATCCGACGGCATTAAGGTTTGCTGATTAATAATGTGATGATATTTTACACCATCAAC
>QKDG01000109.1 GCA_003246805.1 Clostridia bacterium
ATATGTTGAAAAATATATAAAATCAGGCACAAAGGTTGATATAGAAGAACCTGATTTATCAAAAAAAGAACGCCTTGTTTATGCAAGGGAGCAGGTTCAGTTTACTGTAAAAAAGGTTTTCTGGTATGTTGTTATCGGTGTTGGAATTGGCGCTGCTATCCACAACTGGATACCTCAGGAATGGATAGAGAGTGTTCTTGGTGCTAACAATCCTTTGTCCGTTTTACTTGCAACACTTGTGGGAATCCCTATGTATGCTGATATTTTCGGCACTATTCCGATAGCGGAAGCTCTATTCGAAAAAAGCGTTGGGCTTGGAACAATTCTTTCATTCATGATGGCTGTTACTGCTTTATCACTGCCTTCATTGATTATGCTGAGAAAAGCTGTAAAACCAAAGCTGCTCGCTGTTTTTGTGGGAATCGTTTCTGTTGGAATTATTATAATCGGTTATGCATTCAATGCTTTACAATTTATATTTTAGGAGGATACTATTATGTCATTATTTGGTTTTGGAAAGAAAAAAGAGGAAAAACCTTGTTGCAGCGGAGGCTGTAATTGTGAAGGCACGGCAAATACAAATACATCAGACACAAAGGGTGCTGATGTAAAAATCCTTGGTAGTGGCTGCGCAAAATGCAACCAGCTTGAAGCAAATACAAAAGAGGCTTTGTTAAAGCTCTCAATGGATACTTCAATCGACCACGTTACAGATTTCTCGCAGATTGCCGCTTATGGAGTAATGACTACTCCCGCTGTTGTGTATAAAGGCAAGGTGTTAGCATATGGCAAAGTGCTGAATTCAGATGAAATTGCAGAGCTTATTAAAAAAGCAGGAGGTTAATATGGAAAAGAAGAATAGTGCTGGAATTGGTTTTTTTGAACGCTATCTGACAATATGGGTTGTTCTTTGTATGGTAGCAGGTGTTCTTATTGGTAATTTTTTGCCTGTCATCCCTGAATTTCTCAACAACTTTGAATATGCTAATGTTTCTATTCCTATTGCTATTCTCATCTGGCTTATGATTTATCCTATGATGTTAAAGGTTGATTTTCAAAGCATTAAAGACGTAAGAAAAAATCCAAAAGGCTTATTTGTAACCTGGGTTACTAACTGGCTCATCAAACCTTTTACTATGTTTGGCATAGCAAGCTTGTTCTTTTTTGTGATATTCAAGGCGTTTATCCCTGTTGAGCTCGCAAAGGATTATCTTGCAGGAGCTGTACTTCTTGGTGCTGCTCCATGTACTGCAATGGTTTTTGTGTGGTCTCACCTAACAAAAGGGAACCCTGCATACACAGTTGTTCAGGTTGCTACAAACGATTTGATTATACTTGTTGCTTTTACCCCTATTGTTGCGTTTTTACTTGGAATAGGCGGGGTTAGCATACCTTGGGATACCCTTATACTTTCTGTTGTTATGTTTGTTGTTATCCCACTTACAGGGGGAATACTAACCAGAAATATTATAACAAAAAGAAAAGGTGCAGATTATTTTCAAAACAAATTTATTCCAAAATGGAATAACATTACTGTTATCGGGCAGCTGATGACTCTTATCTTCATCTTTTCATTCCAGGGGAACACTATTCTTAATAATCCTGTGCATATTGTTTTGATTGCTGTTCCACTTATTATACAGACTGTTCTGATATTCTTTATTGCTTACATTGCCTGCAAGGTATTAAAACTGCCACATGATGTTGCTGCGCCAGCAGGAATGATAGGAGCTTCAAATTTCTTTGAGCTTGCAGTAGCTGTTGCAATTGCATTGTTTGGTACAAAAAGCCCTGTTGCACTTGCCACTATCGTTGGTGTTCTGGTTGAAGTGCCTGTAATGCTGATGCTTGTAAGAATAGCAAACAAAACGAAAGGATGGTTTAAATATGAATAAGCCAAAAGTTGCATTTATATGTGTTCATAATTCCTGCCGCAGCCAGATGGCTGAGGCTTTGGGGAAACATTTAGCCTCAGATATATTTGAAAGCTATTCAGCAGGAACAGAAGTCAAACCCCAGATTAATCAGGATGCTGTTAGACTAATTAAAGAGCTTTATAATATAGATATGGAGAAAACTCAATATTCAAAGCTGCTTGATGAAATTCCGCCTGTTGATTACGTTATAACTATGGGGTGTAATGTGAACTGCCCTTTTCTTCCTTGCAAAAAGCGTTACGACTGGGGGCTTGAAGACCCTACCGGAAAAAGCGATGAGGAATTTAAAAGGATAATTTCAACTATTGAAAATAATATCAAGGCACTTTCTGATGAAATTCTTTTAACTGTGAATAATTAACTTTAAAACATATAAAGTCTTAGAATTATATTCTGGGGCTCAGGGTGTCAAAACACTATGATTTTTTGAAGCGAAGGGGTGTGGGGGCGACCGCAAAGCCCCCACAAATACGTGTTTCGATTTATAATAAAATTGTAGAAAAAGGCTTTTTCTACAAGCTGAGTCTCAGAATTATATTCTGCGGCTTTTTTCTTTTATGTTATTTGTAATACTTGTAAAATAATGTAGCACATTAATTCTTCTTGTCATATTATGTAATAGCAGAAATGCTTAATATAATTTTTTGGAGGAATTAATATATATGTTTGAAAATGAGTATGAGCCTAAAATGAATACCTATAATTGCAGGCATATGCACTGCCCACCAATGCCACCATTCCCGCCATATCCAGTTTGCCCGTTTTTCCCACCATACCCACCATCCATGTCCACCACCTTTCCCACCATGTCCACCATGTCCACCACCTTTCCCACCATGTCCACCACCTTTTCCACCATGTCCACCTTGCCCACCATGCTGCTGTTGTTGCCCAGGCCCAGCAGGAAAAGACGGTAAAGACGGCGTAGACGGCAAAGACGGAGTTGACGGTAAAGACGGCGTAGACGGCAAAGACGGAGTTGACGGCAAAGACGGAGTTGATGGCAAAGACGGAGTTGATGGCAAAGACGGAGTTGACGGCAAGGATGGCGTTTGTACCTGTCAGTGCTTGCCAACAGGTGAGTTAGCTGCGAACGGAGGCATGGAAGTTTTCACAAATGGTGTTCCTAACGGCTGGACAACAACAACACCAACTTTAGTTAGCCAACAGACCGACAGTGGCCTTGTTCACTCTGGCTCATCAGCTGTAAACCTTGCAAAAGGTGCTATTTTAACACAGGTTATACCTGTTGCTGCGGCTGCTTGCTACTATAAATTCTCTTTCTTTGCAAATGCAAGTGCTGAGGGTGCAGGAATAGTAGCTACTGTAACATTTGAAACACCTGGCGGTGATGTTGCAGGTGGAAGTATAACAGTAAGAGATACTGATATAGTAAACAGCAGAGATAATTTTGCTTATTACAGAATGGTTACTCTTGCTTCACCACTAACTGCTACAGCTGCAAGGATTAGATTTGCAATTCCAGCTGGTACTGGTGGCCAATCAATCAATCTTGATGATGTTTCTTTTGGTATATAAAATAAAACAGGCAGGGTTATTTGCCCTGCCTCAGCCTGTCAAAAAACTATGATTTTTAATGCGAAGGGGTGTGGGGGCGACCGCAAAGCCCTCGCAAATACGTGCTTAAATTTATAATAAAATTGTAGAAAAGAACTTTTTTTGCAAACTAAAACCGGATAATTTCTTATCCGGCTTTTTGTTATCTTTCGTTTATAGGAACATATTCTCTTAATTTTGCAACAGATTTATAAGCAGGACGAATAATTCTCTTCCCTGTCACAATTTCTTCAAATCTATGTGCACACCAACCAGGCATTCTTGAAACAGCAAATAGAGG
>QKDG01000060.1 GCA_003246805.1 Clostridia bacterium
CCATTGCAGCTGTCATACCAGCTGAAGAACCGTTCTGCTGAATATCAATTTCAACGTTAGCGTTGATTTCGTTGTAAGCCTCAGCAAGTTTCTCCATCAGAGGGCCAACAGATGTTGAACCAGCGATTGAGATTTTGCCAGAAACAGCCTCGCCTTTAAAAGCAGGAGCATTGTCGATAGCTGTGATGTATTTGTTGTCAGTAACGATTGCCTGTCCTTCAGCGCTTAGGATAAAGTTGATGAAATCCTGTGCAACTTCGCTTGCTTCGCCTTTTACAGCAATGTTGAATGGTCTTGCAACTTTGTAAGAACCATCTTTGATGTTAGCAACTGTTGCTTCAACGCCGTCAACCTTAAGAGCCTTAACTGTATCGTTTAGTGAGCCAAGTGAGATGTAACCGATTGCACTGTCGTTACCAGCTACTGTTGTCATAACGCTGTTTGTTGAGTTAACAACGATAGCTTCAACTGTTGTTGCGTCAACCTTTTTACCTTCTGCATTTTCGATTTCAACACCAAGAAGTTCAACGAAAGCACCTCTTGTTCCTGAACCTTCTTCTCTTGAAACTACTGTAATTTCATCAGCAATTGCCTTTGCTTCGCTTGATGCTTCTGAAGAAGCTGTTGAAGAAGCATCTGATGAGCTAGTTGTATTTCCGCAAGCAGCGAATGTTGTAGCAGCTAAAGCTACGCATGTAAGAGCTAATAGTATTTTTTTAATTTTCATAAATAAATCATCCTTTCTGTTATGGTACAATGATAATTTTTTTATGTAAAGAAACAAGTTGTGAAATGTAAAATGCGTGTAAAATGAATAAATATATTACTTTTAACCAATAATATGTCGTTCTGTATAATAATTTTGCATATAATTATGTGCTAATTTAACAAAATAAAGGAAAAAACAAAGCGATAAATTTCATACATCAAATACACTATGACGAAAGGATTCAAAAAAAAGAATTTATAAGAAGCTGCGTTATCCTCGCCATTTAGTAGAAAATGCTTCTTCCTTATAAACAATATTATTATTAATACAAATCCGCTTAAAATAAGAAAGAAATATAAAAAACTAAACAAATAAAATATATTATAATTTTGCTCTGAATTATAAATTATATTAATAAAAAACGGGAAGAAATTATTAAGAGAATGCAGAATTATCGTTGGTATAATCGAACCTGTCTTTATAGTAATATATCCAAAAACCAATCCGATAAAAAAAGCAGCAAAGCCCTGCCCCATATTCGAATGCAATAAAGCGAAAACAAGCGAAGAAATAATTACAGAAAATCTAACACCATAAGGCCTTAGAATCCCAATAATACATCCTCTTATCAGAAATTCTTCAATCAGTGGTGCAAAAACACAAAGCGATATAAAATATATAAACATCGTGAAATAATCATTGTTAGAAAAAGAAAAATCATATTCAGGCACGTTAATTCCTGCTTTTTCGAAAAAGATGATTACTTTTGAAATTATAAAAGATGAGGCAAAATTAATCGCTATAATAATCGGCAGCCATTTGACAAACAAAGATGAGATTTTGAAATTATCGCCCTTATCACTGTTTTTATTTAAAAAGTTTAAGCTAAAAACTGCAAAAGGTTTGAACCTGTAAAACCTGGAAACAATAAAAACAGAAGTTATTACACTTAAAGTCTGTATAACAAAATTCTCAATAAGCAGCATATTCGGGATAAAACTTCTAAAAAAAACTATGCTTTCATTCCAGCTTGTCTTTAAAAAAACAAATTTGCTGTTAAATATAAGGTTAATGACAAAAAGCAGCAGCAAATCATAGACATTGCAAAGCAGAAAAAAGAGCAGTAAAAGAATCCCGACAGCCGATGCCGCCCTGAACCTGTTTTTATTCTCCTGCAACATTCTGCTCATAAATGAGAATTTCAAAAAATCACCTCAACAAATATACTTTAACAAATTAAAGCATATAAGTCAAGGTGAATTTAGTAAAAATGCTAATTATTCTGAAAACATTGGTGTTGAAAGATAACGCTCGCCAGTATCAGGCAAAAGAATAACGATATTTTTGCCCTTATTCTCAGCTCTCATAGCAATCTGAGTAGCTGCCCAAACTGCCGCACCAGAAGAAATACCCACTAAAAGCCCCTCGCACCGTGCGATTTCTTTCCCAGTTGAAAAAGCATCATTATTTTCAACAGTGATTATTTCGTCATAAATATTTGTATTAAGGTTATCAGGGATAAAGCCAGCACCAATTCCCTGTATTTTGTGAGGGCCACTCTTCCCCTGCGATAAAACAGGTGAGTCAGCGGGCTCAACAGCAATAACTTTAATTGCAGGGTTTTTAGATTTTAAGAATTCACCTATTCCTGATATTGTTCCGCCAGTGCCTATACCGGCAACAAAAATATCAACCTTGCCGTCGGTATCCTCCCAAATTTCAGGGCCAGTTGTTGCTTTGTGAACCGCAGGGTTAGCAGGGTTGTCAAACTGCCCTGGTATAAATGAATCGGGGATTTCCTCTGCAAGCAGATTTGCTTTTTCAATAGCGCCACGCATTCCCTTGGCACCGTCTGTAAGAACAAGCTCAGCACCATATGCTTTAAGCAAATTACGCCTTTCGACACTCATTGTTTCAGGCATTGTGAGGATAACCCTATACCCACGCGCTGCTGCTACGCTTGCAAGCCCTATACCAGTGTTCCCGCTTGTAGGTTCAATTATAACTGAGTTTTTATTCAAAATTCCTTTATCAAATGCATCATCAAGCATTGCCTTAGCTACTCTGTCCTTTACGCTTCCTGCTGGATTGAAATATTCAAGCTTTGCAATTAGATGTGTTTGAATTCCGTTGTTTGCTGAATAATTTGAAAGCCTGAGTAAAGGGGTTTTCCCAATTAAATCTGTAATGCTTTTTGCTATATTGGCCATATATATTCCTCCTAAAACATACTATGTTAATATGATATGTATGAATTATATCATACATTAATAGAGAAGTCAATAAAAAAAGGCGAAAATGATTCGCCTATGTTTAAAGAAGAGATTTTAAATTGACTGCGTTGCAAATTACGGGGGCTTTGCGGTCGCCCCCGAACCCCTTCGCATAAAAATTAGGTTGCTGCACAATTGGCGAAAATGATTCGCCTATGTTTAAAGAAAAGATTTTAAATTGACTGCGTTGCAAATTATGGGGCTTTGCGGTCGCTCTGATACTACACTACAAAAAACTTCCAGTTTTCTCAACTATGGTTAGTGTAAATGTGTTAATTATTCATCATCTTCTGGATTAATATCATTATAGATATAGTCATGAATTTCTTGTGCTGCAACATCAAGGTCAAAAACAATGTCCCATGCACTATTATTAGTATATTCGGTGTTTTTGTGGGGGAAGGTAAGGTTTTCAAGATGAACTTTACTGTTTGTCAAAATGCTTGCCAAGCTTATAATTTCATTATAGTTCAATGAAGTCTCAACCATCGGCATTATTTCGTGAACAGTTTCAGCCATCTTGATAGGGTCAAGAGTTTTTGCTTTTTGAAATAAAACTTCAAGCACCTTTTTTTGCCTTGAAATACGATATATATCAGAGTCAAGCTTTCTGATTCTGCAATAAGCAGTAGCCTGAGTGCCATCAAGCAAAACGGTTCCTGATTTTTGTATTTTAGGAGCTTTTGGAGTAAGCTCGTCCATAATACCATTTGCCATGTTTTTTTCTGCTTCTGTTATTTCGATTGTAACGCCACCGGCAGCATCAATTACCTTAGCCAGATTAGCGATATTTATTGTAGCATAGTCCTGAATATCAAGGTCAAAATTGCTGTTCAACGTTTTAATAGCGAGAACAGGCCCACCATAAGAATATGCGGCGTTAGCTTTTATTTCACCATAGCCCTCAACATGTACCTGATCATCACGGGCAATAGAAATCAGCTTGATTGCACCAGTGTTTCTGTTTAAAGAAGCAATAATGATAGTATCCGACAGCCCTGTAAAAGCGTTCCCCCTGTTGTCGACGCCAAACAAAGCGATATTGACGATATTGCTGCCCTTTGTCAGGTCATATCTTGATGAATCAATTCCAAGCTCACTAAAATCATTTCCGATATCATTCTGATTCAATCCGCCAAACAAATAATTGAAGCCAAAGCCCACAATTACAGCCAGCCCTAATACTATTATAGTAATAAGAATTATGATTAATCTTTTAACTTCAGATTTCTTTTTCTTAGTTGTCTTTTTAGTTGTCTTTTTTTCAGCCATTATATTATACCTCGTTTTTAATTAATATATTAATTATATAATTTTTATAAAAATTGTCAACAGAAAATAAAAACACGCAGGTGTTTTAGCATAAATAGTTAATATTATTTTGGGGTGTTGCAGTTGCAAAAAAACAAGAACTAAAATAAAAATATAAAACAACAAAGGCATCGGGTATTTCCGATGCCTTTGTATTATTAAGAAAATGAATCTTTGATTTTTTCAAAAAAGGTTTTTCTTTTTTCGTAGTTTTTATCGTTGAGCGACTGCTCGAATGCATTGAGAAGCTCCTTTTGCTTTTTTGAAAGATTTGCAGGAACCTCAACATTAACCTTGACATACTGGTCGCCTCTGTCAGAACGATTAAGCCTTTTAACGCCTTTTCCTTTAAGCCTGAAAACCGTTCCTGTCTGAGTTCCCTCAGGAACGACATATTTTACCCTGCCGTCAATTGTAGGAACAACGATTTCATCGCCAAGAGTAGCTTGCGAATAGGTTATAGGAATCTCAGTGTGTATATCATAGCCATCACGCTCAAAAACAGGGTCTGGTCTTACGGTAACAGTAATATTCAAATCGCCGGAAGGCCCACCGTTTAAGCCAGCGTCACCAAATCCCCTGACCTGCAAGGTCTGACCATCGTCAATACCAGCAGGAATGTCAATTTTTTTGGTAACGGCAACTCTTGTTCTTCCTTGCCCAGAACAAGTAGGGCAGGGGGAATCAATAATCTTGCCTTTTCCGCTACAACGTGAGCAAACCTTTGTTTGTGAAATAACACCAAAAGGTGTTCGTTGCCCCACTTTAACAGTACCAGTTCCATTACAGTCAGGGCAGGTTTTAGGAGAAGTGCCTTCCTTAGCGCCTGAGCCATGGCAGTCTGAGCAGGTTTCCATTTTATTTATGCGCATTTCTGCGGTTTTGCCCTTGCAGGCTTCCATAAAATCTATGATAATATTTGCACGTATATCCTGCCCACGACGTGGTGCGTTAGGGTTAGCACGTGATGAGCCACCACCAAAGCCACCAAAAAAGCTCTCGAATATATCGCTCATATCACCAAAGCCACCAAAGCCGCCAGAGTATCCACCAGCACCGCCACCATAGCTAGGGTCAACCCCTGCGTGGCCAAACTGGTCGTATCTTGCCTTTTTATCCTTATCAGATAAAACCTCATAAGCCTCGTTAGCTTCCTTGAATTTTATTTCTGCTTCCTTATTGTCTGGGTTAAGGTCAGGGTGATACTGCTTTGCAAGCTTTCTGTAAGCCTTTTTAAGCTCGTCATCAGTGGCACCTTTGCTGACACCTAAAACCTCATAATAATCTCTTTTTTCAGCCATAATTTAGCCCCTTTTTATAATGTGAAATGATAGGGGCAATATTTTGCCCTCAGCCAGTAGAAAAAGTTCTCTATAAATCATTACAAATTAAATAATATATCATCGGTGGCTTTGCGGTCGCCCCCGAGCCCCTTCGCATCATAAATTTTAGTTTATTAGCACTCTGATGGCAATATTTTGCCTTTTAAGCTATAACAATTTCATAAAAATTTTTGTTGTTACATCCGAAATCAGGGTAGGGGACTCCCCCACCCTTTTAACGGAATCTATATGAAGCACACTTAGTGCATTTGAGCAGAATGCTATTTATTCAGCATCAGTGAATTCAGCATCTATAACATCATCATTTGGGTTTGAAGATGCATCAGCACCAGGAGCAGCCTGCTGCGCCTGTGCAGCCTGCTGATATACCTTTGTAGCAACAGCCTGGAACTCTGTTTCAAGCTCTTTTTGCTTTGCTGTGATAGCTTCTATGTCAGTGCCCTTCAAAGCTTCCTTCAAAGCGTCGATTTTAGCCTGAACAGATGATTTTTCATCAGCTGAAACTTTGTCGCCAAATTCGT
This sequence comes from Clostridia bacterium, assembly GCA_003246805.1. Lineage (GTDB taxonomy): Bacteria > Bacillota > Clostridia > Oscillospirales > Ruminococcaceae > SZUA-444. The sequence goes on from QKDG01000060.1 coordinate 6,158, forward strand.
TCAAAGATTTTTCACACTGGAACACCATGCTGTCAGCAGCGTTTCTTGCGTCAACTTCCTCACGCTTTTTCTTATCCTCAGCAGCAAACTGCTCAGCATTCTTGACAGCCTGTTCAATATCCTCTTTTGACATGTTTGTAGAAGAAGTAATAGTGATATTCTGTTCTTTTCCTGTGCCTAAATCCTTTGCAGAAACATGAACAATACCATTGGCATCTATATCAAAGGTAACCTCAATCTGTGGGATTCCACGAGGGGCAGGAGCAATACCGTCAAGCCTGAACATTCCAAGCTGCTTATTGTCCTTTGCAAATTCACGCTCACCCTGAAGAACGTTGATGTCAACAGCAGTCTGGCTGTCGGCAGCGGTTGAGAAAATCTGTGATTTCTTTGTTGGGATAGTTGTGTTTCTTTCGATTAGCTTTGTGCAAACACCGCCCATTGTTTCAAGGCCAAGTGAAAGCGGGGTAACGTCTAAAAGAAGAAGTCCCTTAACGTCGCCTGTCAATACACCGCCTTGAATAGCAGCACCGATAGCAACACATTCGTCAGGGTTGATTCCCTTAAACGGCTCTTTTCCCATATAATTCTTAACAGCGTCCTGAACAGCAGGGATACGGGTTGAACCACCAACAAGCAAAACCTTGTGCAAATCGCTTGGTGACAAGCCAGAATCAGCAAGTGCCTGTTTAACCGGGCCCATTGTTGCTTCAACAAGGTCGTGAGTTAGCTCATCAAATTTAGCTTTTGAAAGTGTAACATCAAGGTGCTTTGGTCCTGTTGAATCTGCTGTGATGAATGGAAGGCTTATGCTTGTTGAAGGAGTTGATGATAGCTCGATTTTAGCTTTTTCAGCAGCCTCTTTCAGCCTTTGCATTGCCATTTTATCGTTAGAAAGGTCAATGCTCTCTGACTTTTTGAATTCGGAAACAAGCCAGTCAATAATTCTCTGGTCAAAGTCGTCACCACCAAGGCGGTTGTTACCAGCAGTAGCCAGAACTTCCTGAACACCGTCACCCATTTCAATAATAGAAACGTCAAAGGTTCCTCCTCCAAGGTCATAAACCATGATTTTCTGGTCCTGCTCCTTGTCGATACCATAAGCCAAAGCAGCGGCAGTAGGTTCGTTTATAATTCTCTTAACAGTCAGGCCGGCAATCTGCCCAGCATCCTTTGTTGCCTGCCTCTGAGCGTCGGTAAAATAAGCAGGAACAGTAATAACAGCTTCGGTAACTTTTTCGCCAAGATAGCTTTCAGCATCAGCTTTAAGCTTTTGAAGAATCATAGCTGAAATTTCCTGCGGGGTGTATTTCTTGCCTGCCATGTGAGCCTGATAGTCTGTGCCCATGTGGCGTTTGATAGAAATAATTGTGTTATCATAGTTTGTAACAGCCTGCCTTTTAGCAACCTGGCCAACTAATCTATCACCATTTTTTGAAACGCCCACAACAGAAGGGGTTGTTCTTGCACCCTCAGTGTTAGCGATAACAACAGCTTCTCCACCCTCCATTACAGCAACGCAAGAGTTTGTAGTACCTAAGTCAATACCAATAATTTTACTCATAATAAATTTCTCCTTTAATATTATATATTTTTGGCTGTGCCAATGTGATAAGCTTTTTTATGGGTTAGCAACGACAACCATTGCATACCTTATAATTTTGTCGCCCAGCTTATAGCCCTTTTGGAAAACCTGAGCAACTATGTTTTCACCAAGATTTTCATCCTCAATCTGGTTTATTGCCTGTGCAAAGTTTGGGTCAAATTCCTGCCCGGTCGGGTCAATTATTTCTACCCCAAGCTTTTTAAGATAATCTGAAAACTGGTTAAAAATCATCTCAACGCCTTTTTTGAAGTTTTCGTCAGCAGTTTCTGACTGCAAGGCTCTTTCAAAATTATCATAAACAGGGAGCAAATCGCAGATAGCTTTTGCTGTTGCGTCAGAATAGCTTTCAAGCTTTTCTTTAGCAGAACGCTTCCTGAAATTATCGTATTCAGCCATTAAGCGTAAATACTTTATTTTCTCCTCGTCAAGTTCCTTTGACAGTTTTTCTAAATCAGATATTTCCTGTTGTTCACAAGATGCCTCCCCTGTGTTATCGCCAACAACAGTATCGTCATCTAAAATTTCCTGCTCGTTTGTTGCATCGTTATTCATTAAGTATCCAAATCCTGCCTTTCTAAATATTATCATCCTCATCATCGTCAGAGATAAGGTCGGTTATTTTTTGGGTAAAATATTCAAGATAGGGAATTATCTTTGCGTAATCAACCCTCATAGGCCCGATAACCCCAAGGCTTCCTGCTGCCTTTCCGTCCTTTAAAAACGGTGCAGAAATAATGCTTGAATTGCTGATGACAAACTCTGATTTTTCCTTTGAGAACACAACATTCAGCCCACTGAAGCTTTCATCAAGCAATCGTGCAAACTCATTCTTCTTTTCAAGAAAACTGATAATCTCATTACTGTTGAATTCACGGCAGGCAAGAAGATTAGCCTCACCCTTTACAACCACACGCTTTTCATTCAAATCACGTGACATTTCACATATACTATTAATAAGGGGAGTAAGTGTAATCATATATGTGCCCATTGCAGTAGTCATCTGCTCCATCAGATCGTCAGAAATATTATCGACAGACAACCCTTCAAGATGCTCTCTCATAAAATTCGAGAAAAACTCAAGCTGTTCATCAGATAAATCAAATTCAAGCCTGCACACCTTGTTTTTTATATTGCCGGAAGACGTAATCATCAGAATAACATAAAGCCTTTTTCCAGTGGGGAAAACCTCAACCTTTGAGATTACTGAAAACTTCGGCGAAACATTTGAAACAATGGTGGCACACTTGGTGATTTCAGCAAGTGCGTTTGAGGCAGTTTGCAAAATACCCTCGTCACTTAGGTCATCAAATTTCAGCATTTCATCTATCTGAAGTTTTTCTTCGTCAGAAATAGAGTTGACCATCATCAGCTTGTCGACATATATGCGATAGCCGTTAAATGTGGGAATTCTCCCTGCTGAAGTATGTGGCTGTTCAAGAAAACCGAGTTGTTCGAGTGCTGCCATTTCGTTTCGTATTGTAGCTGGGGATACGTTTATGTCGAGCGACTCCATTAATGATTTTGAACCAACAGGCTCACCTGTTATAATGTATTGCTCAACTACTGCAGAAAGTATTTTTAGTTTTCTTTCATCCACAGCAAAACCCCCATTTATTTCAAACTCCATATTGTTAGCACTCAATGACTTGGAGTGCTAACAATAATGTACCATACATTTTAGCACTTGTCAATACTGACTGCTAAAAAAATTCGTAAAATTTTGACACTTATGATTGTTGCAAAATGTTAATAATAAACAAATTTACCGATATTGATATTCTGCACATTTTTTAAACAAATAGAATTGTAATATAATTCAAAAAAACGAATAATATTTTATAATATATATTGACATAATAATGTAGGTGTGATAAAATAAAAATATAATTATAATATACTCTTTTAGTATATTATTTTGAAAGGAGAATAAAAATGGCTAAGTATGAATGCGTATGCGGATATGTTTATGACCCTGAGGTAGGCGACCCTGATTCTGGTATTGCTCCGGGAACAGCTTTTGAAGATATCCCTGAGGATTGGGTTTGCCCTGTTTGCGGGATGAGCAAGGACGCTTTTACACAAGTTTAACAAATTAAAAATTTCTTATGCCGGTCTTATGACTGGCATAAGTTTTGAAACGGAGAATTATTATATGAAAGAGTTAAAAGACAATATATATTATATAGGTGCATTAAACCCGAATTTAAGGGTTTTCGATATAATTATGGCAACAGAATATGGCACTTCGTATAACTCATACCTTATTAAAGGCGAAAAAACAGCAGTTGTTGAAACTGTTCACGATAGATTTGCAAAGTCTTATTTTGAAAGCATTAATGAAATAACATCGGTTGATAAAATTGATTATGTTATTTTTAATCATACTGAGCCCGACCATTCAGGCAGCCTTATAAATCTGTTGCAAGCAAATCCTTCTATCAAAGTAGTGGGAACAAATGCTGCTATCAAAAATCTGACAAACATTACAAACACAACCTTCGATTCAATTGTTGTAAAAACTGGTGACAC
>QKDG01000197.1 GCA_003246805.1 Clostridia bacterium
CGCTTTGTATATTCATCAACAGCCATTGACAGATATTTTTCTTTAAGCTTACCTAAAACCAATAAATTTACACTAAACATTTTTCACCTATAATATACATTTATAACCTTTTGTCTGAACAGGAGCAACTGATAATATGTAATCCTTATCTCTTTCAAACCCGTGAAGATTATTCAATACCGCTTTTTCGGCTATTTGTGGCGTGTTATTCTCCTGGCTGAGATGTCCCAGAATGATTCGGGTTGTTCCTGATTCAAGAAGCTTTCTAACCATTGTTGCACTGTCAGTATTTGAAAGATGCCCATTAGCAGAGGATATTCGCTTTTTTAAATACAATGGATATATCCCAGATTTTAGCATAGCTTCGTCATAATTAGCTTCAAGAAGAACAAGGTCAGAGCCTTTGAGGTTGCCTTCTACCAATGGGGTTATTGAGCCCAAATCGGTGCAGACGGCTATTTTTTTATCATCATCTGTAATAATTTTATAGCCACAGCTTTCCTCAGAATCATGTGGGGTCTTAAAGCTTTTAATAAAAAAACCAGCTGTATCAACACCGTTTTCTGAAACAACGCACAGCTGTGTTGCTGGGGAAATACGTTTATACGCTATCAGATGTTCAAGAGTTTTTTCCTGTGCAAAAACAGGAACCTTATATTTATTTGTAAAAACAGATAGTCCTGAAACATGGTCAGAATGTTCGTGCGTTATAAAAACAGCCTTAACTGCTTGCGCACTCAAACCACATATTTCAAGACCCTCTAACAATCTTTTGCAGCTTACACCTGCATCTATAAGAATACCTGAATCTGAATTTCCGATAAAAGTTGCATTACCCTTACTCGAACTGTATAAAGGGTAAACTCGTGCCATTAAATCACAATCCTTACTTTATAATGCCTGCCTTACAGCTGTTCCAGGAATCGACTTCCTTTTTATATCTGCACCAAGCTGCTTTAATTTTTCTTCAATACACTCATAACCACGCTCGATGTGGTAAATATCATCTATTTCAGTCACACCGTTTGCTGCAAGCCCTGCTATAACCAGAGCTGCTCCTGCACGAAGGTCAGTTGCTTTTACGGGAGCTCCTGTCAATTCCCCAACACCTTCAATAACGGCAACTTTACCATCGACAGAAATATCTGCGCCCATTCTTCTGAGTTCGGCAACGTATCTGAACCTATTGTCAAAAATATCGTCTGTAACTATACTTGTCCCATCAGCTAAAGTTAACAGGGTAGACATCTGTGGCTGCATATCTGTGGGAAATCCAGGATGAGGCATTGTTTTTAAGTTTGCCTTAACAAGCTGATTTTCTACAAAAACACGCACACTATCATCATTTTCAACAACAGTAGCACCAATAATTCTTAATTTTGCAGTAATAGATTCCAGATGTTTGGGAATAACATTCTTAACAAGAATATCACCCTTTGTTGCAGCTGCTGCAATCATATAAGTACCAGCCTCAATCTGATCCGGAATTATTGTATAAGTAGCACCCTTTAATGAGCTTACCCCGCGGATTTTAATTACATCTGTTCCCGCACCCATAATATCGGCGCCCATTGAATTCAAGAAATTTGCAAGGTCAACAATATGAGGCTCCTTAGCTGCATTTTCAATAATCGTCAGTCCCTGTGCTTTTACAGCAGCAAACATTGCATTTATTGTTCCGCCAACTGTTATAAAATCAAAATAAATCTGCGAACCAAAAAGATTGTCAGCAGAAAGCCTGACAACACCATGGTCAATTTCATCGCTTGCACCAAGGCAACGAAAAGCCTTTAAATGCTGGTCAATAGGCCTGTCACCTAAATCACATCCGCCTGGCATTGGAACATTGGCTTTGTTAAATTTTCCAAGCAATGTGCCTAAAAAATAGCTTGATGCACGCATTTGCCGTGCCAGTTCATAAGGGACGTTAGGTTCCTTTATACCTCTTGTGTCAATTTCAATAGTATTTTTCTTGAGGGGCTTGATTGAAGCACCCATATCAAACAGCATTCTAAGACAAATAGAAATATCACTGATTTCAGGAACATTTTCAAGAATGCATGGGCCTTCCGCAAGGATTGTTGCAGTAACAATAGCTACTGCCGCATTTTTAGCACCACTTATTTCAACTTCCCCACGGAGAGGAATTCCACCATTTATAAAAAATTTATCCACATGATTCACTCTCCCAACAAATATCTTTATTATTATACCACACAATTTAAAAAAATGAAAGCATTTTTATCGTAAAATAATGCAAATTAAACTATAATTTTCATAAGTTTTTAACATTTTTATTATTGGAAAATATTTGTTATATATGCAAAAAATTCCTCTTTCCGAGGAATTTTTTTAATTTGATTTAAGTTTGATTTAAGTTTGATTTGATTTTAGTATGTTGAAATTTCTATTGAAATTATTTTAATATCATCAACTGGCTGTTTATTATCACCCTTTACATCAACCTCGCCTATTTTATCAAAAACCTTCATGCTTTCGTCATCATAGATTTGTGCAAATATAGTATATGCCTGTGAAAAAGCTGGAATACCGCCTTTTTCTAAAAATGCATTTACAATATCCTGATTTGCACCTTCCTGCTTTTGCATTTCGTTTTTAATATCATCGGTGAATTCAATTGAACCTAAGCATCCAAAAAAAGTTCCGCTGCCTTTTAAATCAGGGCCAAGGGAAATAAATGCACCTTTTA
>QKDG01000102.1 GCA_003246805.1 Clostridia bacterium
GTTCCGGGCCAATCCCAGGATAGTCAAGCCCTGCTGAAATTGAGTAAACAGGTGCAATCTGCCCGTTATCATCCTGGCAAAAGTATGATTTCATACCGTGAAAAACTCCCAGGCTTCCGTTAGCAATAGTAGCAGCGTTTTGCGGGGTTTCAACGCCTTTTCCTGCTGCCTCACAGCCAATCAGCAGAACTTGCGTATCTTCAATAAAATTATAGAACATCCCCATCGCATTGCTTCCCCCGCCAACACAAGCAACAACTGCTTTTGGCAGCTTGCCCTCAGCCTTTAAAATCTGCTCTCTTGCTTCATGGCTTATAACACTTTGAAAATCTCTCACAATCATCGGGAAGGGATGAGGCCCCATTACCGAGCCTAAAACATAATGCGTATCGTGGACTCTGTTTGTCCATTCCCGCATTGTTTCGTTTACAGCGTCCTTTAAAGTCATTGTTCCGCTTGTAACAGGATGAACCTTAGCGCCTAAAAGCTCCATTCTGTATACGTTCAGTGCCTGTCTCTCGGTATCCTCCTTGCCCATGAAAATTTCGCATTCAAGGCCTAAAAGGGCGGCGGCTGTTGCTGTTGCAACACCATGCTGTCCGGCACCTGTTTCTGCAATAACACGCGTCTTTCTCATTTTTTTAGCAAGCAAGGTCTGCCCTAAAACGTTGTTGATTTTGTGCGAGCCTGTATGATTCAAATCCTCTCTTTTAAGATAGATTTTTGCACCGCCTAAATCTTTTGTCATTTTTTCAGCAAAATACAAGCGTGAAGGCCTTGCCGCATAATTTTCAAGCAGTTCTGACAATTCGTCGTTAAATGCCTTGTCATTTTTGTAAAAATCATATTGTTCTTCAAGACGGATAAGCTCATTCATCAGTGTTTCTGATATATACTGCCCGCCATGAATACCATATCTACCTTTACTCATTTTCTCACTCTCCTGACTATATCAATAATTTTATCATAGCTTTTTATCCCGTTTTCTTCAACAGAGCTGCTAACGTCAACAGCAAAAGGGTTAAATCTTGCAATGGCTTCATCAATATTATGGCTGCTTATTCCCCCTGCAAGAAAAAACGGTTTTTTAATGTCGCAAATAAGCTCCCAGTCAAACGGCTTGCCTGTTCCCCCTCCACTGTCTAAAAGAAGATAATCAGCATCTGAGCTTTCCCATTTTGTTATATCCGAGCGGGAAGTTACTTTTATAGCTTTTATAACATTTTTGCCTGTTGACTGTTTTATTTTAGATATATCCTCATTTGTTTCATCTCCGTGCAGCTGCGCCATAGCAATAGTTTCACTTTTAAGCAAGCTGATAATGTTTTCAACCGGCTCATTTACAAATACTCCAACAGCAGTAATTTTATCGGATAAATTACTTTTTAGCCTCATGGCAGTTTCAAAATCTACCTGCCTTTTGCTTTTTGCAAAAACAAAGCCTATAAAATTGGGCTTTGCCTTGTTGACAAACAATATATCCTCATCCCTGAAAAGCCCGCATATTTTTATAAGGCTCATTACAAATTACCTCTCAGCATGCTAATCTCAGATTTTATATTATTGCTCTTCATTAGAGTTTCGCCGATTAAAACAGCATTTACTCCATTTTCTTCAAGGCTTATGATATCCTCACGGGTTTTTATCCCGCTTTCTGAAACAAACGTGATATCAGTGCCAGCCATTTTTCTAAGCCGTATTGAATTATTTACATCAACGGTAAAATCATTCAGATTTCTATTATTAACGCCGATAATTTTTGCGTTGCAGTTTAGTGCCATCTCAATTTCTTTTTCGTTATGTGCTTCCACCAAAGCAGAAAGCCCTAAGCTAGTAGCTAATTTTAGATAATTCTTCATTGTGTTTTCATCAAGAATACTGCAAATCAGCAATATTGCGCTTGCCCCTAAAACCTTTGCCTCATAAATCATATATTCGTCAATGGTAAAGTCTTTTCTCAAAACAGGAATTTTAACAGTGTCAACAATTTCTTTCAGATAATCATTACTCCCAAGGAAAAAATAAGGCTCAGTCAGAACAGAAATAGCATCGGCATTTGCGCTTTCATATTCCTTTGCTATATTAAGATAAGCAAAATCAGGGCAGATAATTCCTTTTGAGGGGGATGCCTTTTTAACTTCACAGATAAAGCTTATTTTATCGTTTTTTAAGGCATTTTCAAAAGGGAATTCATTGCTTATTGGTAGTTTTAAGGCTTCACTTCTTATTTCTTCAAGAGATAAGATTTTTTTTTGCTCATTTATTCGTTCCTTTGTTTTTGCTACAATTTTATCAAGTATCATCTTAAACCTCACATAATTATTCGTTTGAATACTTTATAAACATTTCAAGCTGTTGCTTTGCTTTTTTGCTGTCGATAAGATACTCTGCCATTTTAACAGCATCAGGCATTGTATCACATTTTTTTGCAACATAAAGCCCTGCTGCTGAATTAAGCACTACTGCATTTCTTTTTGCGCCCTTTTCACCATCAAGAATATTCATTATGATTTTTGCATTATCCTGCGGGGTTGAGCCAACTAAATCATTTTTGCTGCATTTTTCAAAGCCAAAATCCTCAGGGCTGATAATGTAATTTTTAAATACACCTTCCTTGATTTCACATACTGTTGTTTTGTCACTAAGTGAAATTTCGTCCAGTCTGTCCTGCCCGAAAACTACCATGGCATTTTTTAC
>QKDG01000085.1 GCA_003246805.1 Clostridia bacterium
GAACAAGGCTCAACATTACCGTCAAGCTCGTTTGTTTTTGCGTCGTGGCAAGCAAGAAACAGTGATGACCCTATCAGGTCTTTCCTTGAAGCTGAAATTATTGCATTTGCCTCAGCATGAACAGAACGGCACAGCTCGTATCTTTGCCCTCTCGGAACATTTAGCTTTTCTCTTGTGCAATAGCCTAAATCGCTGCAATTTGCTCTTCCCCTTGGTGCCCCAGTATAGCCAGAAGAAATTATCTCATCATTTTTAACAATAATAGCACCAAATTTTCTTCTTATACAGGTAGCACGTTCAAGAACAGTTTCTGCAATATCAAGATAATAGTTCATTTTATCACGTCTTTGCATATTAAACCTCCATTCAGAATAATCATATTTATTATATAGCAATAAAATAGCTTTTGCAAGCCTTTACAATATACTGATTAAATGCTAATATATTAGATAACAACTGAACAAGAGGTATTATGGAAAATTTATCAAATATAAATGTAATAAAAGAGCTGTTTGAAAAGCATGGGTTTTCATTTTCTAAAACACTGGGGCAGAATTTTTTGATAAACCCCTCAGTCTGTCCAAAAATAGCAGAGCAGGGCAATGCAAAAAAAGGCTTTGGCATAATAGAAATTGGAACAGGAATAGGTGTTTTGACAAATGAGCTTGCCAAAAGGGCAGACAAGGTAGTAGCTGTTGAGATTGATGAAAGGCTCCTGCCGGTTCTTGAAGAAACTCTTTGCGAACATAAAAACATAAAAATAATAAATGCTGATGTAATGAAGATTAATCTACATGAGATTATTCAGGATGAATTTAAAGGGCTTAATGTTGCGGTATGTGCAAATCTGCCTTATTATATAACCTCACCGATAATAATGATGCTTTTAGAGCAACGGCTTCCGTTAACGTCAATTACAGTAATGGTGCAAAAGGAAGCAGGGCAGCGCCTGTGCGCAAAGATGGGCAGCCGTGAGATGGGGGCCGTTACTGTGGCAGTGCGATATTTTAGCGAGCCTGAAATTTTGTTCAATGTTTCAAAGGGGAGCTTTATGCCAGCACCTAATGTGGACTCTTGTGTCGTACGCTTTAACGTAAAGGATAAAACGCCAGAAGGGGTTACTGATGAAAAATTCTTCTTCAAGGTTGTCAGAGGCGCCTTTTCTCAAAGGAGGAAAACTCTATCAAATTCAGTAGCATCAGCGTTTGGTATAGATAAAAAGTCTGTGAATGAAGCTATTGAAAAATCAGGCCTGAGCCTTAATATCCGCCCTGAAGCACTACGCATGGAAGAATTCGTTGCTTTTTCTGAGAATCTAAAAGCTACTATATAAAAATTAATCTTCTGCTCTATTGAAATATCAATAGAGCAATTTATTTTATATCTCAGATTTTACAGCGAAGGGGTTCGGGGGCCACCGCAAAGCCCCTTAAATACTCGCATCAAGTTCTGTAACTTAACTTTTATACTGCTCAACCTATGGGATATCAATAGGTTGAGTTTTTATTTACATCGGCACTTAATTATGACAAATTATGGAATTTATTTATAGTATAATATTATCACTGGCATTATTCATAAACCAGAAAATTTTACAACAGTGGTGAGAAAGATGTTAAAAAACAAAGCAATTTCACAAAGTGAAAACCCAAGCAAAATAAGCGGTGTTACATCCGTGATAGTGTTGTCATTTCTGGGATATATCGCTTCCAACACATCTATAACAGGGGGCTTATCACCCCTGAACGTAGCAATAGTAGCATGTGCGACCTTATCGCAGGGCATCGCCGTCTTTGCTACAAGCCTAATTTCCTACATATTTAACGGAACAGCAACCTTTGCATTGCCACAGATAAGCTCAATGGTTGCGATTTTGTGCCTTAAATTTATAATGGGTGATTTCTGGAAGAAAAAATCAAGCGGTGTATTTATTGCTGTTTCATCAGGTGCCATTATGATTGTGTTTGGCACTGTTCTTACATTTTTAGATGGCTTTGCCTATGATAAACTGCTTTTAAGAATAGCACACGGAATACTGTGTGGCTGCACCTGCTATTTTATTATTACTGCACTTAATATAATAAAAAAAGAAAAAGTCATACCTATTTCAGGAACAGCAGGTGCTTCACTGGGTGTTATTTATGTACTATCGCTTGCAACGCTCACATCAATTGATATTTCTATAATTAATATAGGCAGAGTAGTGGGAATCCTTATAATGCTGCTTGCTATTAAGAAATATAAGCATATAGGTGGGGCAGTAAGTGGTGTATTAACCTCGTGCGGTGTGATATTATGCTCACCTGTATTGGGGAAAAGCACAATGCTGCTCGCCTGCGCAGGGCTTGTAGCAGGACTTTTCTGTGAGTTTGGCATTTTTGCGACGCTCATCTCATTCATAGCGGCAAACGGTGTAGGGCTGATAGCAATAGGGATTACACCTGACGCTGTGTCCATGCTTATTGATACAGCGATAGCAACCATTATATTTGTCGTTATTCCATCGTCAGTATGGTCAAGAATTCTGCAATCAATAGGCTTTTCAGATTCTTCCATGGAAGTAATGGCGGAAACAGCAAGGCAGAAGCTTAACTTTGCTTCAAAATCAATTCACGATGTTAAAAGCTCAATAATAAAAGTATCAGATGCAATGGAAAAGAAAATAAGGGAACAGGACCTTGCAGCAAGGGTGTGTGAAAATGTATGTTCAAAATGCAAGAACTGCCTGATGTGCTGGGAAGAAAACTTCAATGAAGTAAATACTGCTTTTTATAAAATTGAGCAGGCTTTAAACAATAAAGGGGAAATCAACATATCAGATTTTCCGCCCGAGCTAAGCCACTGTGTAAAGAATAATTTACTTGTTAACGAGTTTAACTCATCGTATAATGAAATTATATACAGGCATCGATTAAAGCATAATTTAAAGGAAATGCAGATAATGCTTGATGACCAGTTTTTTGCAATGGAGGAAATGCTCGATTCATTAGGCGAACAGCTCACAAGCTACTCACAGGCTGACAATTTTCTCTCAAAAAAAGTTCAGATATATTTGAATAAAAAGGGATTCTCTAATGCAAAGGCATGCGTTTTTCTAAATAAACATGGCAGCCTTAATGTTGAAATTTATATCCCTAAATCAGTTAAAATCGATAATGCAGAATTGTCTGTCGATATTTCTTCAATAATCGAGAGAGAGCTTGAACTTCCCCGTTTTTCGGTTGTAGGCAATGTTACAAAAATCGAATTGTGTGAAAAGCCCTTATACGCAATTGATACAGGCGCCGCTCAGCAGCCCGGAAAACAAACGGAAGCATCAGGGGATGCATATGAGATTTTTTCTTATAATAATACCGAAACGTATGTGGTTTTATCCGACGGAATGGGCAGCGGGAAGAGGGCACAGCTTGATTCCCTGCTGGCTTCAAGCCTTATTTCGCGCCTTATCAGGGCTGGCATCGGGTGGTCTGCCGCTATACGTATAATAAATACTTCAATGAGAGTTAAAGCATGGGAAGAAAGCTTTGCGACAGTTGATATTTCTATTTTCAATTTGTATACGGGGGAATTAAAGCTAATCAAGGCAGGTGGCTCAGCAACCTATTTAATAAGGGGAGAGCAGATAAAAAAGCTTGAGGCAAGCTCCTTGCCAATCGGGATTATTCAGGATATAAAACCTGTGATTCTGAGCATTGAGCTAAGGCCGAACGACATTATAATTTCGGCATCTGATGGAGTAGTTGAAGAAGCACTTGAAAGCATAAGGAAGATAGCTGTTGAGAATTTTCAACAAAAAGCTGATGAAATGGCAGCAAAAATGATGAAAACAGCCAAGCATTTTTCGCAGGGGAGTCACGGCGACGATATAACAATTGTTGTATCAAAGCTTAGCCTGCAAAAATAAAAATAATCATTGTGAAAATTCAACAAAACTCACTGTTGAAAAATTATTTTTCTCACGAATTTTACAAAAATCTATTGCGTTGTTTGCATAAATATGCTACTATTATACTAATATGTAAGGGGGCACTATAATGAAATTTGACATACCAAAACAATTTCAACTACCTATATATTTATATCATAACGGTGAGAATTTTGATGCTTCCGATTTCTTTGGCTGCCATCTTGTAAAAATCAACAAAACCAGTGGTTATGAATTCAAGGTATGGGCACCAAAAGCAAAATCAGTTTCTGTTGTTGGTGATTTTAATAATTGGGACAAAAATGCAAATCCGATGAAGAAAATAAGCGACGAAATTTGGATGGCTTTTATCCCCGATTTAGATACTTTTGATACTTATAAATATTGTGTAACATCAAAAAATGGTACAACAAAAATGAAGGCAGACCCTTATGGAACACATATGGAAACAAAGCCGGATACCGGCTCCAAGATATTTGATATTTCAGGCTTTAAGTGGACTGATACAAAATGGCAAGATAAAAAGAAGAATCAGAATATTTATAAAAGCCCTGTGAATATTTATGAGGTTAATTTAGGCTCATGGAAGAAAAATGAGGACGACACATATTATAGCTATGAAAAAATGGCTGACGAGCTTGTTCCTTATGTTAAATCTATGGGCTATACACATATAGAGCTTATGCCGGTGGCTGAGTTCCCTTATGATGGTTCATGGGGATACCAGGTAATTGGCTATTATGCCCCGACGTCACGATTCGGAACTCCTTTTGATTTTATGAAATTTATAAACAAATGCCACAATGCCGGTATTGGTGTTATTCTGGACTGGGTTCCTGCACATTTCCCAAAGGATGAAGCAGGCTTGTTTGAGTGGGACGGCAGCTGCTGCTATGAATATACATCACCTAAAAAAAGAGAGCATCTTTCATGGGGAACACGTGTTTTCGATTACGGCAAGCCTGAGGTATGCAGCTTTTTGATTTCAAACGCATTGTTCTGGCTTGAAAAATATCATATTGACGGCCTTAGGGTTGACGCTGTTGCATCAATGCTATACCTTGATTATGACAGAAGGGACGGCGAGTGGGAGGCTAACAAGAACGGTGGCAACGAGAATTTGGAGGCTATCAGCTTTATAAAAAAGCTGAATGAGGTTGTGTTTAGCAGAAATCCTTATGTTCTTATGATTGCAGAGGAATCAACAGCCTGGCCACTTGTAACAAAACCTACCGATATAGGCGGGCTTGGGTTCAATTTTAAATGGAACATGGGCTGGATGAATGATATGCTCCATTATATGAAGCTTGACCCTATTTATCGCGCCTTTAATCATGACAAGCTTACATTTTCGTTTTTTTACAGCTTTTCTGAAAACTATGTTCTGCCAATCTCACATGATGAGGTTGTTCACGGAAAAGGTTCACTTGTAAACAAAATGTTTGGGACAATTGAGCAGAAATTTGCTTGCCTAAAAGCATTCATGTGCTATATGATGGCGCACCCCGGCAAAAAGCTCAGTTTTATGGGGCAGGAGTTTGCGCAGTTCAGAGAATGGGATTATGAAAATTCACTTGAATGGTTTTTGATAGATAAATTTGACAACCACCGTAATTTTCATAATTTTGTTAAGGATTTGAATAGCTTTTATATAAAGAACCCGTCACTGTGGCAGAATGATGATTCATGGGAAGGCTTCAAGTGGATATCAAATGATGATTACAGGCAAAGTGTTATCGCATTCAGGCGAATTGATGACGATAATAATGAGATAATTGCGGTGTGCAATTTTGTTCCTGTTATCAGAAGTGAATACAGAATAGGCGTTCCAGAAAAAGGGACGTATTATGAGGCCTTTAATTCATGTTCTGGTCTGTATGGAGGAGAAGGCATTACAAATCCTAATTTAAAAGCAGAAAAAACCCCGATGCATGGGTATGAATATTCAATAAAAATCAATATTCCGGCGCTATCGGTGATTTTATTAAAAAAGAGGAAAACAAATTCAAAAGGAATTAATAAAAAAATATCAGATATAAAAATTTAATGGCAAATGTTTATTGATATTACAAGATTGATTTAGGTGGTGTATTTATGTTTAACAAAAAAGAATGTGTCGCCATGCTATTGGCAGGCGGACAGGGGAGCAGACTTTATGCGTTGACTGAAAAAATAGCAAAACCAGCAGTGCCTTTTGGCGGTAAGTACCGAATTATTGACTTTGCTTTGTCGAACTGTGTAAATTCAGGTATCGATACAGTGGGTGTTTTAACACAGTATCAGCCATTGGTTCTCAATGATTATATTGGTAATGGCCAGCCATGGGACCTTGACAGAGTGCATGGCGGGGTATCAACACTGCCACCGTATCAGACATCATCGGGAGCACAATGGTATGCAGGAACAGCAAATGCAATTTATCAGAATTTAAGCTTTATCGAGCGATATAATCCTGAATATGTTATTATTTTATCTGGCGACCATATCTATAAAATGGATTACAGCAAGATGATTAACTTCCATAAGGAGAAAAACGCAGACTGCACTATTGCTGTAATTGATGTCCCACAAGAAGAAGCATCAAGATTTGGAATAATGAGCGTTGATTCTGATAATCTTATTATAGATTTTGAGGAAAAGCCAAAGCAACCAAAAAGCACACTTGCTTCGATGGGTGTTTATATATTCAATTTCAGAATTTTAAAGGACTATCTGATAGAAAACGAGAATGATAAAGAGGCTTCAAAGGATTTTGGTAAGAACATTATTCCCTCAATGCTTGAGAATAATGAAAAGCTGTTTGCTTATAACTTTGAAGGCTACTGGAAGGATGTTGGAACTATTGACAGTTTGTGGGAAGCAAACATGGACTTGCTGAACCCCAATGTTCCGATAGACATATATGACCCAGCATGGAAGATATTTTCAAGAAACCCAGTTGCGCCACCACACTTTGTGGGGGAAAACGCATATGTCCAGAACTCAATGGTTACTGAGGGGACATATATTGATGGTACTGTTGATTTTTCAATGATTTTTGAAGGTGTTACCATAGAAAAGGGTGCTGTTGTAAGGGATAGTATTCTGATGCCTGGTGTTCGTGTTCGTTCCGGGGCTGTGATAGAATATGCGATTATTGGCGAAAATAGTGATATAGGTGAAAACTCTGTTATAGGAGAACGCCCAGAAAATTGTGCTGACAGGGATGAATGGGGAGTAGCTGTTGTTGGATACGATATTAAGCTCAGTCCTGCTTCAAAAGTGTTGCCAAAAGAAATAATATCAAAAAATATATAGGAAGGGGGATGTAATATGCCTTATATCAATAATATTTTAGGCCTGATTTTTTCAAACATGCATGATAAAACAATTGAAGATTTAACAAAGGTGAGAACAATGGGCTCTGTTATGTTTGGTGGCAGATACAGACTTATTGACTTTGCACTTTCAAATATGGTTAATTCAGGTATATCAGAGGTTGGAGTTATCACTAAATCGAATTTTCAGTCATTGATTGACCATTTAGGCTCAGGCAGGGAATGGGATTTAGCACGCAAAAAGGGTGGACTTCACATTCTTCCTCCGTACGGCAATACAGCATCGGGAATTTATAAGGGGCGATTAGATGCATTGTGTGGTATATTTAGCTTTATAAAATATTCAACTGCTGAATATGTGGTAATGTCTGATTGCGATATAGTTACGAATATGAATTTTCGGCCTGTTATAGAGGCGCACATAGCAAAAGGCGCAGATATTACAGTTGTTACCAACAAAGCAGTTTATACTGAGGCACAGACAGGTGCCGGAACAGTTTTGTCGGTAGATGATGATTCAAGGGTTTATGACACTCTGATTAATCCGAATTTAAGTGGCCTTTGCAATATCAGCCTTAATATGTATGTTGTAAAGAGAACCTTTTTGCTTGAACTTTTGCAGCAGGCAAAAGCAAAGAACCATTACAGCTTCGAGCAGGATATAATTCAGGCAAAGGCAAAGGAGCTAAAAATCTATGCATACAACTATGATAATTATTTTAGCAGGATAGACAGCCTTTATAGCTATTTTAATGCAAATATGAATTTGCTTAACAATAGCAACAGAGCAAAGCTGTTTTTATCAGATTCACCAATATACACAAAGGTTCGCGACAATGCGCCCTGCAAGTATGGAATTGATTCGTCCGTTAAAAACTCCCTTGTTGCTGATGGTTGCATTATTGAAGGAAATGTTGAGAATTCAATAGTTTTCAGGGGGGTTAAAATAGCCAAAGGGGCAGTTGTAAAGAATTCAATAATTATGCAGGACACCGTAATTGGTGAAAAAGCAGAGATTCGCTTTACAATTACTGACAAAAATGTTACAATAAGGGAAAATAAGACGTTGACAGGTGAGCTTTCTTATCCAATTCTGGTCAATAAGGGAGCGAACGTATAGAAAGGCAGAAAAGAAAGGATGGGAGATTATGAATATTCTGTATGCATCGAGTGAAGCTGTTCCTTTTATAGCTTCTGGTGGGCTTGCTGATGTGGCAGGTTCATTGCCGGCAGCAATCAATGCAGAGGGGCACGATTGTCGTGTTGTTATTCCTCTTTACAGCGCAATTAAGCAAGAACTTAGGGATTCTTTAAAGTATGTTACAGAATTCAGTGTTGATGTTGCATGGAGAAAACAGTATTGCGGTGTTTTTGAAGGCACAGCCAACGGAGTAACATATTATCTTCTTGATAATGAGTATTATTTTTCACGTCAGGGATTATATGGGTTTTATGATGATGCCGAAAGATTTGTTTTCTTTTCAAAAGCAGTGCTTGAATTTATTAACTACATAAGCTTTAAACCCGATGTAATAAATACAAACGACTGGCAAACTGCGCTTGTTCCTGTTTATTATAATATTTATTATAAATACAGGCCTGGATACGAAGACATTAAAAATGTTTTTACTATTCATAACATTCAGTATCAGGGAAAATACGGCACAGAGCTTATTGGCGAAATTGTTGATATCCCACTTTATCACTCAAACATTCTGGAATATGAAGGCTGTGTAAATTTCATGAAGGGCGCTATCGAATGTGCTGACAAAATCACAACAGTATCACCGAGCTATGCAAAAGAGATATTATATTCATGGTATGGGCATGGGCTTGACAAAATTCTTTCCGAAAAACAATACAAGCTATGCGGATTTTTAAATGGAATTGATAATAATATTTACAATCCAGAAACCGACAAGGCACTTTACGCTAACTATTCTGTCGATAATAAGGCGGGTAAAGCAATTTGCAAGGAGAAACTTCTTGAAGACCTTGGTCTTGCACCAGGCAAGGAGCCTGTAATAGGCATTGTAACACGCTTTGTATCACACAAGGGTATAGACCTTATCAAATACGTTTTTAAAGATATTATTGACCTTGGTTATAAATTTGTTATCTTAGGCTCGGGCGAAGCTATTTATGAAAATTTCTTTAAGGAAATGATGTACAGATATCCTGAAAGGGTGAGTGTAACAATTGGCTTTGAGCCAGAGCTTGCAAGGAAGATTTATGCGGGTGCAGATATATTCCTAATGCCCTCAGAGAGTGAGCCTTGTGGCCTTGCACAAATGGTTGCTTTAAGATACGGTACTATTCCCATTGTCAGAGAAACAGGTGGGTTAAAGGACAGTATTGTGGATTGTGGCGGCAAAAACGGAAACGGCTTTACCTTTAAAACATATAACGCTCACGACATGCTTGGTGCGCTTATAAGAGCAAGGGGATATTATGACAAAAGAATGTTGTGGGGAAAGCTTGTTAGTCACGGAATGCGTGAGGATTTCAGCTGGAATAACTCCGCAAAGCTTTATATAGGCTTGTATAGTAATATATAAAATCAGGCTTTTGGCTAAACAAGCCAAAAGCCTCGTTTGTGCGATAATAGTCAAATAATCAATATTATTTTCTGTTTTTTTTATGCAAATAACTTGATAATTTCATCTGAATTTGCTAAAATAGTAAAGATAAAACGTTAAAGGAGAATAATAATGTCAGATTTAAAGGCAAAAGACTTTTTACTTAGTATCCAGCATCTTTTTGCTATGTTTGGCGCTACCGTACTTGTTCCGTTGATTACAGGACTAAATCCATCAGTTGCATTGTTCAGCGCAGGTGTGGGAACATTGATATTCCATATTTGCTCAAAAGGAAAGGTTCCTGTATTCTTAGGTTCATCCTTTGCATTTCTTGGTGCTATCGGAATAATTGCACAGTCTG
>QKDG01000077.1 GCA_003246805.1 Clostridia bacterium
GGGGGGCGACCGCAAAGCCCCCTAAAAAATTGTTTAATGAAATATAATAATTTTAAACAGATTGAGTAGCAAAGATTATTTGCCCACTTTAAATCAGTTAAAAGCAATATCCCTGATTACTTCACCTGCTATAATAAGCCCAGCAACAGAAGGCACAAACGAAATACTGCCAGGTATCTGTCGTTTTGATGAAACTTCCTTGTCAGCTATATCAGACGGTGTAATGACTTCTTCCTTTGAATATAAAACTTTAAGCTTTTTTATTCCCCTTGCTTTAAGCTCTCTCCTCATTACCCTTGCAAGCGGGCAAACGCTTGTTTTATATATATCAGTTATCTCAAACTTAGTAGGGTCAAGCTTGTTGCCTGTTCCCATTGAGGAAATAATTCTAACGTTCAATTCTGTGCATTTCTCAGCAAGCAAAAGCTTTGCAGAAACAGTGTCAATCGCATCTATCACATAATCAAACTGTGACAAATCTATCTGGCTTTCTGTTTCCTTCAAATAAAATAAAGGCAGGGCATTAACCTTGCATTCAGGGTTGATATCCTTTATATGCTCAGCAACTACATTTACTTTAAGCTTTCCGATGGTTTTATGTGTGGCAGGAAGCTGACGGTTAATGTTTGTAAGAGTTACAACGTCATTATCAATAATTGTAATTGAGCCGACAGCACTTCTTGCAAGAGCCTCAACCACATATGAGCCTACTCCCCCGACGCCGAAAACGGCAACACTTGATTTTTTGAGCTTTGCTACCCCTTCTTTTGAGAGCAAAAGCTCAGTTCTTGAAAATTCGTTCAGCATAATATTTCCTTAACTTAATAGAATATAGGATTTTTTCGTTCCGAATGTGCATAAACACTCAATGCGAGCCCTATTGCAAGATACATACTAAGCACAGATGAGCCACCGGCGCTTAAAAAAGGCAATGGAATACCGATAACAGGCATTACGCATAGCACCATCCCGATATTTAAAAAGCTGTGTATAAAAATCATTGCAAAAACGCCAACGCAAATATACTTGCCCAAATCATCCTTGGCATTTATCGCATTGATAATCAGTTTTATCAAAATAAAAGCAAGAACAGTACACACAGCAAGGCAGCCAATAAAGCCTAATGCCTGCCCGATGTAGGAGAAAATAAAATCGTTCTGAACTTCAACAACATAGCTGTAATCCCCGCCAAACAAGCCTTTACCAAACAACTGCCCTGAGCCGAGGGCGATTTTGCCCTGCCTTTGCTGTAACCCGGCACCAAGAGGGTCGAGGTCTGGATTGAATATTACCATAATTCTTTCCTTGTGGTGGTCCAACAGAATAAAATTCCATGCTATTACTGCCATTATAGGTGATGCAAGGGCGGCGGCGGCAATAAGCTTCCATGAAATTCCGCCCACAAAAAGTATAAAAGCAAATATAACGGCAAATACAATTGCTGTACCCTGGTCGCCCTGCAATGAAACAAGCCCTATTGGTATTGCCCCGTGTATTCCAAGAAGTAAAAGGTTAAGCGGTTTGTTGATTTTATCATGCACTTTTGAGACATGGTAAGAAAAAGAAAGTATAAAAGCAATTTTTAAAAATTCAGAGGGTTGTACAGATGTCCCCGCAAAATATAGCCATGCTTTGTCATCTGCGGCTGTGCCTTCTCTTACTGAACCTAATGGTGTAAAGGTAAGCAGAACAAGCCCGATGCCCAAAGCAGCAAATACATACCAGTATTTAGCAAGCTTGTTATAATCAATCAGCGACAATATAACAGCACAGATTACACCCAGCGCTGCCGCTATTATCTGAGTTTTATAGGTTGAGGAGTAAACGCTTGACGAAACCCCATTTTTATAGATTGAATATATTAAAACAACACTAAGTGCCGAACTAATAAGCCCAGCTATAAACAAAAGCTTATCAAGCTTTTTAAAATAATGATATAATATTGTTAACGCTTTTTTCATTGCTTTTCTCCTTATAATTATAAATTATATTATATAACATAAAAAGACAAAAGACAACTAACAAAATTTTTATTATTTTTGATTTTGATATTAATGTGGAATTATTTAATTATATATGATATAATATAAAA
The DNA here is from genome assembly GCA_003246805.1 of Clostridia bacterium. Classification (GTDB taxonomy): domain Bacteria; phylum Bacillota; class Clostridia; order Oscillospirales; family Ruminococcaceae; genus SZUA-444. The sequence continues at coordinate 2,093 of QKDG01000077.1, forward strand.
ATATAATATTGTCAGTTATTACCCTGTAATTTATCTAAGCTTATAATATGGAGGTAAAAGATGTTAAGTGATATTGAAATAGCACAAGGCTGCCAGATGAAGAAAATAGTAGAAATTGCAAACGATATAGGCATATCTGCCGATGAGATTGAGCCTTATGGGCATTATAAAGCAAAGATTTCAGAAAGCTTGTTTGAAAAGCTTAAAAACAAATCTGATGGTAAGCTGATTCTTGTTACCGCCATTAATCCGACACCAGCAGGAGAAGGAAAAACAACAATTAGTGTAGGACTTGCACAGTCTATGTGTGCTATTGGCAAAAAGGCAGTATTGGCGCTTCGTGAGCCGTCATTAGGCCCTGTTTTTGGCATTAAAGGGGGGGCAGCAGGCGGCGGATACGCGCAGGTTGTACCTATGGAAGATATAAATCTGCATTTTACTGGTGATATGCATGCAATAACAGCGGCTAATAATCTTCTTTGTGCTCTGATAGACAATCATATTCAGCAAGGGAATGAACTGAACATTGACCAGCGCAGAATTATGTTCAAACGCTGTATGGATATGAACGACAGGGCGCTAAGGGAT
>QKDG01000078.1 GCA_003246805.1 Clostridia bacterium
ATCCGGTGGTAAAGGTCAATACGGACACGTTAAGATTAAGGCTGAGCCTAATGTTTCGGGCAAAGGATATGAATTTATCAATGCCGTTACCGGTGGTTCTATTCCTAAGGAATATATCGGCCCGGTTGACGCTGGTATCAAGGGCGCAATGCAGGCTGGTGTTCTTGCAGGCTATCAAGTAGTTGACGTTAAGGTTACACTGTATGATGGTTCTTACCACGAGGTTGACTCATCTGAGATGGCATTTAAGATTGCTGGTTCTATGGCGTTTAAAGAAGCTATGAGAAAAGCTGACCCTGTTATTCTTGAACCTATAATGAAGGTTATTGTTATTGTTCCTGAAGAATACATGGGCGACGTAATCGGCGATTTAAACTCTCGCCGTGGTCAGATTCAGGGAATGGAAACAAGACCTGGCGCACAGCAGATAAATGCACTTGTTCCACTATCTGAAATGTTTGGATATTCAAGTGACCTGCGTTCAAAAACACAAGGCCGTGGACAATATTCAATGGAACCAGACAGCTATATCGAAGTTCCTAAGTCAATTGCTGAAAAGATTATGAGTTCCCGCAACAAAAGCAATGATTAATTTGCTTTAAGCACTTGAAAAACAAACAAATATCTGTTAAAATACAGATATTACAAACTTAATATTTAAGGAGGATATTCCTATGGCAAAGGCAAAATTCGAAAGAAATAAACCACACGTTAACATTGGTACTATTGGTCACGTTGACCACGGTAAAACTACTTTGACTGCTGCTATCACAAAGACACTTGCTCTACAAGGTCTTGCAGAGAAGAAAGACTATGCTAATATCGACTCAGCTCCAGAAGAGAGAGAGCGTGGTATTACTATCAACACAGCTCACGTTGAGTATGAAACACTTAATCGTCACTATGCTCACGTTGACTGCCCAGGTCACGCTGACTACGTTAAGAACATGATTACTGGTGCTGCTCAGATGGATGGTGCTATCCTTGTTGTTGCTTCAACTGACGGCCCTATGGCTCAGACTAAGGAGCATTTGCTTCTTGCTCGTCAGGTTGGCGTTCCTTACATTGTTGTATTTATGAACAAAGCTGACCAGGTTGATGATGAAGAACTACTTGACTTAGTTGAAATGGATATCCGTGACACACTAAGCAAATATGAGTTCCCTGGCGATGATACACCAATCATAAAGGGTTCTGCTCTTAAAGCTATTGAAGCTCCAGACGATATCAGCAATCCAGCTTATGATTGCATCAAGGAATTGATGGATGCTGTTGACAGCTATATCCCAACTCCTGAAAGAAAAGCTGACCTTCCTTTCCTAATGCCTGTTGAAGACGTTTTTACAATCACTGGTCGTGGAACAGTTGCAACTGGTAGAGTTGAAAGAGGACAGGTTAAACTTTCTGATGAAGTTGAAATCATCGGTCTTACAGACGAAAGAAAGAAAACTGTTGTTACAGGTATCGAAATGTTCAGAAAGCTTCTTGATTATGCTGAGGCTGGCGATAACATCGGTGCTCTTCTTCGTGGTGTTCAGAGAACAGATATCGAAAGAGGACAGGTTCTTTGCAAACCAGGTTCAATTCACCCACTAACAAAGTTCACAGGTCAGATTTACGTTTTAAAGAAAGAAGAAGGCGGACGTCATACTCCTTTCTTCAACAATTACAGACCTCAGTTCTACTTCAGAACAACTGACGTTACAGGTGTTGTTAGCCTACCAGCTGATAAAGAAATGTGTATGCCTGGCGATAACGTTGAAATCAACGTTGAGCTTATCACTCCTATCGCTATTGAAGAAGGTCTTCGTTTCGCTATCCGTGAAGGTGGACGTACAGTAGGTTCAGGCGTTGTTACAGGTTGCGCTAAGTAATTAATTACTGTTAATATCAAAAGCCCTTGTTTTTTGCAGGGGCTTTTTAATTTTGGGGTTTTAAATTGTATTAAAATAGTGTATAATAAAAGGATATTACAGGGGGAAGGGGGATTATACTTTGAACGAACGTCTGCCTTATTTAAGGGAAAAAACAGCAGTGCTTACAACCTCACCCGGTTGCTATCTGATGAAGGATAAATCAAATAAAATAATATATATCGGCAAAGCCAAGAATTTAAAGAATCGTGTAACCAGCTATTTCAGGGAATCAGCCGACCATACAATTAAGGTAGCTAAAATGGTGTCAATAGTTTTTGACTATGATTTTATTGTTACAGATTCCGAGTTTGAAGCTTTAATCCTTGAATGCAGCCTGATAAAGCAATACCAGCCAAAATATAATATTCTTTTAAAGGATGACAAGGGATACAGCTACATCAAAATATCCGATGCTGATTATCCCAAAATAACTGCTGAAAAGCAAAAAAATAGTAGCGGAACATACTTAGGGCCTTATATCAGTGGTTTTACAACAAAACAGACTGTTAATGAGGTCAATAAGGCATTTTTACTTCCAACCTGTTCAAGAAAATTCCCGCAGGAATTCGGGAAAGCAAGGCCTTGCCTGAATTTTTATATAAAACAATGCATGGGTGTTTGCCGGGGTGAGATTTCATCACAGGAGTATAAGGAAATCATAGACCAGGCTTTTGATTATATCAAAGGCGGAAGTGTAAGCTCAATTGAAAAGCTGACACAATCGATGGAGCAGGCTGC
>QKDG01000205.1 GCA_003246805.1 Clostridia bacterium
CATTAGTGTTTAAAGATGCAACAAACCCGATAACAACATTTATAATGCCTGGCAAGGCAGTAACCGTAACAGCAACATTCAAAGACAATGTAGGATAATAAATAATAGAGGTATGCTTATGTTCCAGGTCATGCTCGACATAAACTTATAATTAATGAAAAAAGGAAGATATATGAGTTTATCGGAGATAAAAAAAGGTATAATAACTAAATCAATCGGGGGCATCTACAACGTAGAGGCTCCCGGTGGTATGTTCGAATGCAAGGCGAGGGGTATTTTCAGGAAAAATGAAATAGCGCCTTGTTGTGGCGATGCAGTTAAAATTGAGGGTGACGATAATCAGGGCTATGTCATCACTGAGATTTTTGAGAGGGCAAATTATATTATCAGGCCGCCGCTTGCAAATCTTAATCAGCTTATTTTTGTTGTTTCAACCTGCGAGCCACAGCCGAATTTTCTTCTTCTGGATAAGTTTATTGCTATTTGTGAGTATAAAAATATCAAGCCGGTAATAGTTATAACAAAAGTTGATTTAAACGAAACGGATGAAATTACATCAATATATAAAAAAACCGGGATAGATATTATTATAGTCAACAATACAACAGGAGAGGGCAGCAGTAAAGTTTTCGATATTCTAAAAGGCAAAACAAGCGCTTTTACAGGCAATTCAGGTGTAGGAAAATCAACCTTGCTTAACAATATTCTCCCCGAACTTGAACTTGAAACAAATGAAATCAGCAAAAAGCTTGGCAGGGGGAAGCACACAACACGCCATGTTGAGCTTTTCAGGCTTGAAAACGGCTTGAAAACGGTGGTTACATCGCCGATACCCCGGGATTTTCAACCTTTGAAACAAACAAGTACGATGTTATTCTTAAAGAGGATTTAGCCTCATGCTTTGTTGATTTTAACGATTTTACTTCAAAATGCAAATTTCAGGATTGCTCTCACACAAAGGAAAAGGGCTGTGCTGTTATTCAAGCCGTAAAAGATGGACTGATAGCATCGTCAAGGCACGAAAGCTATGTAAGTATGTATTATGAAGCAAAGCAAATCAAGGAATGGGAAATAAAGAAATGATGAAATGTGCAATATTTACAGGCGGAGTTATAGAGAATTATTCAGCTTTTTCCCAAACAGATTTTAAAGATTTTGCAATAATCTGCGCTGATGCGGGATACCTGCACGCAAAAATGCTTGGACTTGCTGTTGATGTTGCAGTGGGGGATTTTGACACTTTAAAAGCTGTGCCTGATGACGTTGATGAGGTGTTAAGATACGAAAAGGATAAGGACGATACCGATACAATGCTTGCTGTAAAGCTTGCGTTAAAAAAAGGATATAGGCACATCGATATTTATGGCGCGCTCGGCAACAGGTTTGACCATACCTTCGCAAATATCCAGGTGCTCGACTTTATTTTAGAAAATAATGCAACAGGCAGAATATTGGCAGAAAATGATGAGATATCAATAATAAAAAATACAAGCATAAAAATTCCCAGGCGTAATGGTTATGCTCTTTCGGTTTTCGCTTTCAGCAATCTTTGCGAAGGGGTAAGCATAACAGGGGTGAAGTTTCCTGCTGAAAATATAGAAATTTCACAATCATTCCCGATAGGAATTTCAAACATTGTCACTTCAGATTTTGCTGAAATTGATGTTAAAAAAGGTAAATTATTGATAATAATTTCAAAAATTCAATCACAACAATGATTTTTTTGAATACTATAAACTAAGTAACATTCTTACATAGGAGGGTACTGAGATGAAAGTTGTTGTTGTAAAGCCGCCAAAACTAATTTCAGGTTTTTTTCGTCTGATTTTTGGAATTAAGAAGGAAAAGGAATAGAATTTGAACAAAAAGGCGTTGCTTTGTTGCAACGCTTTTTGTTTTGCATATTTTACCCTCTCAGCTAATAAACTTATAAAAAAGGGAGGGAATGTGAATGGAAGAAATTATAAATATCGATGCGCCAGGCATTGATGAAGAAAGCTTTAACGAAGAAGTAAAAAAAGGTGTTACTCTCGGGGATATTATAATAATTCAGCTCATTTTATGTGTGCTGATTATACTTGCGCTTGCAGTCAGCAATATTTTCAAGCCTGAAATAACTAATGAAATTCTTCACAATATTAATTCCGAGCTTAAAAAGCCATTTGATTATCAAAAGGAGTTAGCTGATATTTATGATAAGCTGTCACAATACATAAATGCTAAAATTTAAAATAGGAAAAATCGAAATCATTTTGTGCTTCAGCTTTTTTGCTGTTATTGCATTGCTTGAATTATTAAAGGAGAATAATTACCTTCTTCTTTGCCTGACAGCTTGTATTCTTCATGAATTAGGGCACATTTTTGCAATGTGTTTGTTCAGTATCGCGCCAAACAAAATAACCTTTTATGGTGCCGGAATAAAAATAACACCAGGCTATAACAAAATAACCGCTTTTTCACAGGATTTAATAATTCTTATGGCTGGGAGTGTCACAAATCTGATTATTTTTGCATTTATAACTTTATTTAGAAATCATAACTTTACTAATGAAGTTTTTGCGGCAATAAACCTTAGCATCGGAATATTTAATCTCATCCCCTTCAAGCATTTTGATGGTGGCAAGATTATTGATTTATTTTTATCCGAGTATTGCCTAAAAATGGGACGAGTTATCAGGGAAATCACAAGGTGGGTATCAATAATTCTACTTGTCGTTTTTTCAATAGCTTTTGTTTTTGAGCAGGGTGGCAATGTTTCTCTTTATATTTCAGTTACATACATTATTATTTCAGAGCTATTTTTGTAATTTTGAATTGGTATAACTGCATTAAAGCAAGCATACAATTGTTTAGGACATGCATAATGCAAAACAAGAAAGGATTAATAAAATGAAAAATCTTATTTCAATTATTTTAGTTTTTGGGGTTCTTTTATTGATAATACCATCAATTTCATTGCTCAATGGAAATACAGAACAGGCAGAAATTAAAAATAGCGTTCTTGATATAAAAAGTATTAAAGAACCTGCAAGCTATAAAATGCTTGATAACAATACCGGCGAAATTGTTGAAATGCAGGTGAGGGAATATCTTATAGGCGCGGTATTTGCCCAAATGCCCGCAAGCTTTGAGCCAGAGGCGTTAAAGGCACAGGCTGTTTTGTGCCACACCTATATATTAAGGCAGCATATTATAGAAGAAAGCAGCCCCACTGCCGAGCTTAAAGGAGCTGATTTTTCCACCGATACAAATAAGTATCAGGCATATTTTACACAGGAGCAGGCAAAATCAATATATGGAAGCAACTACGATGTTAACTACGCAAAAATTGCAGCAGCAGCTGACAGCGTAATAAATAAAGTAATCACATATAACGGAAGCCTAATAGTAACTGCGTTCCATTCAATGTCAGGTGGAATAACCGAAAGTGCAAATATAGCATGGGGCTTGGATTTGCCATATCTTTCACCGGTAGAAAGTATCGGAGAAACAACAGAAAAAGGCTTTTTAGAAGAAAAAACATATTCAACAGATGAAATGTCGGCAAGGCTTGTTCAGGGAATTGATGGCATAGCACTTGGGGATGATAAATCAACATGGCTGAAAATAGTTGAAAAATCGCCGTCGGGGAGTGTTTTGAAAGTCCAGGCAGGGGATAAAGAAGTAACAGGTAGTATAATTAAAGAAATTTTTACTCTGCGTTCAGCTTTTTTTGACATTGAATTTGACGGTTCAGTATTTAAAATAACAACTAAGGGAGTAGGGCATGGTGTAGGATTATCTCAATACGGCGCAAATTCAATGGCTAAAAATGCATCTACATATGAGCAAATATTGCAATACTATTATACAGACGTTAATATTGATGAAGTAATTTAAATTTTGTATAATTAAAAGCTTGTTTGCTTATAAAATAAAGCTATTTGTCAAAATGAATCATAAATAATTTATAACATCAAATTTAGTAAAAACAACAATGTAAATTTTACAATTGCTGTATAAAAAAATCTAATTCATAATAAAATATTACAGAGTGCCTAAATACTATAATTATTTATTTGAATAAGTTTTGGGGCGACGCAAAGCCCCTTCAAATATGTGTTAACCATTGCTATTTAAAAATAGCAATGGTCAGAGTGTCGAAAAACTGTGGTTTTTGATGCGAAGGGGTGTGGGGGCGACCGCAAAGCCCCCGCAAATACATGCTTAAATTTATAGTAAAATTGTAGAAAAGGGTTTTCTTTATCAAGTTGAAATATTTAATTTGTAAATAAAATATTAAATTAGTATTTGTTTATTGACAAAAAGGAGTTTACTGTTTATAATAACACTAAGAAATGCATTGAAGAGGACAAAAACATTTCAACTTTTTCAGAGAGCTGTTGTCTGGTGTGAAACAGCATTGTTGTTTTGATAATAAATCACCTCGGAGCTGTCTGCTGAAATTAAAGTAAGTTAGATCGGGTTCTCCCGTTAAAGAGAGTCACATTGTTCGATGTGTATGAGTGAGCAGTAATTCTGCTAATAAGAGTGGTACCGTGGAGATATACCTTCACCTCTTAAAAAATAGTAAAATTCTATTTTTTATCAGGTGAGGGTTTTTTTATTTGCAAAAGGGGGAGTATTTATGAAATTAAACGGAGCAAAAATTTTGATTGAATGTCTGCTTGAACAGGGTGTTGATACTGTTTTTGGATACCCGGGTGGAGCTGTTTTGAATATTTATGATGCTATCTATGAGTATTCTGACAAAATCAAGCACATTATAACAGCACATGAACAAGGGGCGTGCCATGCGGCAGACGGTTATTCACGTTCAACCGGAAAAACTGGTGTGGTTATTGCTACCTCAGGCCCTGGCGCTACAAATCTTGTAACAGGAATAGCAACAGCATATATGGATTCAATTCCTCTTGTAGCTATCACTGGCAATGTTCCAACAAGCCTTTTAGGGCTTGACAGTTTTCAGGAAGTTGATATTACCGGAATTACAATGCCTGTTACAAAGCATAATTATATTGTCAGGGATGTTAATGACCTCGCTGATATCGTAAGAGAAGCTTTTTATATAGCAAATGAGGGCAGAAAAGGCCCGGTTCTTATTGATATTCCTAAGGATATTACAGCAAATTTATGCGAATATCAAAAGAAAGAGCCTAAACAAATCGTCAATCATAATCCGGTTGAATTGAACGAAAAAATATCACAAGCTGTTTCAATGATAAAGGAGAGTAAGCGCCCATTCATCTATGCAGGCGGTGGTGTTGTTTCATGTAATGCTGTTGCCGACTTCAAGGAATTTGTAAAAAACGTTGATGCTCCCGTTTCTTTATCCTTAATGGGGCAATGTGCCTTTGATAATTCAGATGATTATTATATCGGTATGCTTGGTATGCACGGAACAAAAACATCGTCCCTTGTTATAAATAATTGTGATTTGATGATTGTTGTCGGTTCACGGTTTAGTGACCGTGTAACCTGCAACATTAATACCTTTGCAAAAACCACAAAAGTTCTCCATTTTGAAATTGACCCTGCTGAGGTTAATAAAAACGTGGGAGTTGACCATTGTGTTGTTGGGGATTTAAACTATGTTTTGAAAGCTTTGAATGATGTGCTGCCTAAACAGTCACATCAGGAATGGCTGAGCCAGATTTTTGACTGGAAGAAGGAATATCCGCTGATTCAATATTCTCTTAATGAGGATGATGTTCTTCCGCAATATGTTTTGAATACTCTTGACGAGCTGACAAACGGAGAGGCTATTTTGTCAACTGAGGTTGGCCAGCATCAGATGTGGGCAGCACAATATTATAACTTTAAAAAATCAAGGAGCTTTGCATCGTCAGGTGGGCTTGGAACAATGGGATATGGGCTTGGTGCATCTATCGGCTGCAAGGTGGGGAATCCTGACAGAGTTGTGGTAAACGTTGCAGGCGACGGTAGCTTTTTTATGAATCTTAATGAGCTTTCAACATTGAGGAAATTTAATATTCCTGTAATAGAGCTTGTATTTGAAAACAATGTTCTCGGAATGGTAAGGCAGTGGCAAAGGCTATTCTATGACAAAAGGTTTTCGCAGACTACACTTGACAGGGGAACAGATTATATGAAGCTTGCCGAGGCTTTTGGGATAAAAGGCTATGTAATCAGGAATAAGTCTGAGGTCAGGGGAGTTCTTGAAAACGCAATAAAGGATAATTGCCCTGTTCTTATAGATTGCAGGATTGATAAGGATGTAAATGTTCTTCCGATGGTGCCGGCAGGTGCCTGCATCAGCCAGCCAATTCTTGAAATTGAAATAAATGATTAATATAGGGAGGTATAATGTATGAAGATAACAATTTATGATTCAACACTTCGTGACGGGGCGCAAGGCGGTAACGTTGCTTTCTCAGTAAGCGATAAAATAAAAATTGCAAAAGCTCTTGATGATTTCGGCGTTGATTATATCGAAGCAGGCAACCCTTTCTCTAACCCAAAAGACATTGAATTCTTTGAGCAGATAAAGGATGTTGAATTCAAAAATTCAAAAATAGTTGCCTTTGGCTCAACCAGAAGAAGGGATATAAAAGCGAGCGAAGATTCTTGCGTGAACGTAATGGCAGGAGTGGGTGTTAAAACAGTTGCAATATTCGGGAAAAGCTGGGACTTGCATGTTAAAGAAATTTTAAAAACCTCACTTGAAGAAAATCTTAATATGATAAGCGATACAATTTCTTACCTTACAGAATGTGGCAAGGATGTCTTCTTTGATGCTGAGCATTTTTTCGATGGATATAAAGCCAATCCGGAATACGCTTTGCAAACGCTTGTAACAGCTGAAAAAGCCGGAGCAAAGTATGTTGTTTTGTGTGATACAAATGGCGGTTGCTTCCCTGACGAGATTTATGAAATTACAAAAACAGCTATCAGTGTTCTCAAAACCCCTGTTGGGATACATTGCCATAACGATACAGAATGTGGCGTTGCCAACTCAATTTCATCTGTAAGAGCAGGCGCCACACAGGTGCAGGGCACAATTATAGGAATAGGAGAGCGCTGTGGAAACACAAATCTCTCAACACTTATTCCAAGCTTGCAGTTAAAGCTCGGTTATGAATGTGTATCGCCTGACAAAGTGGAAGAAGTCACAAATATTTCACGCTATATTGCCGAGGTTGCAAACATTGCATTGCAGGATAATATGCCTTATGTCGGCAAAAGTGCTTTTGCACACAAGGGCGGAATGCATGTTGACGGAGTCTCAAAGGTAGCGCACTCATTTGAGCATATAAATCCTTCAAGTGTAGGAAACAAGAGAGCCTTCCTTTTGTCAGAGGTTGCAGGCAGAACAACGGTTTTAACAAAGCTTGCAGATATCGCCCCTGAAATTACAAAGGAAAGCGATGAACTCAAAGCTATCATGGAAATGCTAAAAGCACAGGAACATAAGGGCTATCAGTATGAAGCAGCTGAGGCAAGCTTCGAACTCCTTGTACTGAAATTTTTAGGGAAATTCAAGGAGTATTTCCATATTGACTATTTCAAAATAATCGGCGAACAGGCTGGAACAATGCAAAAAGCAGCCAGTGCAATGGTTAAGGTTTGTGTTGGCGAAAAATATGAAATTGCGGCAGATGAAGGTGATGGCCCTGTTAATGCACTTGACAAAGCATTAAGAACAGCACTGTCAAAATTTTATCCTGAGATAATCAATGAGATTTCTTTAATCGACTATAAGGTTCGTGTTATGGATACAGGAGCTGGTACAGCTGCAATTGTTAGAGTTTTAATAGAGTCAACCGACGGTATGGATGTATGGACGACGGTTGGAGCTTCAACTGATATTATCAACGCAAGTGTCAAAGCGCTTGTTGATTCTATCGAATATAAGCTGAACAAAAGCATTAACGTATAAATAATAAGCCCCGTAATGAATATCGTTACGGGGCTTTCAGATTCTCAAAAATATTTTTTGCGAGGGGAACGGGGGCGAACGCAAAGCCCCCGAAAATACGTGATTATATCTGTCTGAAAAATATGAAAATGTCTTTCTCTATAAGCTCAAAGTCCAGTAATGATATTCATTACTGGACTTTATTGGTTTATATTGAGTTATAATTAACTAAGCTTTTCAGCGCTTGCGATTTTAACACATAAGCAGAATAAATCCATTGCAGTTTCAAGCTCGGCAACAGGGGGGAATGTAGGAGCGATTCTGATATTTTTATCCTCAGGGTCTTTCCCATAAGGGAATGTAGCACCCGCAGGAGTAAGAACAACGCCAGCCTCCTTACAAAGCTGAACAACCCTTTTTGCACAGCCTTCCATTGTGTTGAAGGATATGAAATATCCGCCGACAGGCTTGTGCCATTCGCCAATTCCCAAAGGCTTGATTTCTTTTTCAAGCTTTTCAAGAACAGCATCAAACTTAGGGGCAATAATATCCTTATGCTTTTTCATGTGTTCAACAATTCCATTGAAATCACTGAAATATTTAACGTGGCGAAGCTGATTGATTTTGTCAGAGCCTATTGTTTGTATAGACATTAGCTTTTTGATGTAATCAGTATTTTCTTTTGATGAGCCCATCATAGCAACACCAGCACCAGCAAAAGTAACCTTTGCAGTAGAACCAAAAACATAAACCATGTTAGGGTTCCCGGCTCTCTTGCATTCGTCAAGAATGTTTAAAAGCTTAGAAGGCTTATCTGTAAGATGATGAACGCAGTAAGCATTATCCCAAAAGATTCTGAAATCGGCAGCCTTTGGCAGAAGGTTAGCAAACCTCTTTACAGTTTCGTCTGAATAAGTGATTCCATCAGGATTAGAATACATAGGAACGCACCAAATACCCTTGATTGTTTCGTCAGATGATACAAGCTTTTCAATCATATCCATGTCAGGGCCATCTTTTTTCATAGGAACAGTAATCATTTTTATGCCAAAGCTTTCGCAGATGGCAAAATGCCTGTCATATCCAGGAGCAGGGCAGAGGAATTTAATCTCGTCGTATTTGCTCCATGGTTTTTCACTGTCAACAACTCCAAATGTAAAAGCCTTTGCAACTGCATCATACATCATATTTAGGCTTGAATTTCCGCCAATTATAATTTCATCAGTATTGACTGAAATCATCTCAGCAAACAGCTTCTTGGCCTCAGCAATACCGTCAAGAACTCCATAGTTTCTGCAATCTGTACCATCCTCAGCTTTAAGTACATCCTTTGAAGTCAGGCAATCAAGCATATCCATTGACAAATCAAGCTGCGAAGAGCTCGGTTTGCCTCTCGACATATCCAGCTTTAAGCCCTTGCTTTGAAAATCTTTATATTGTTCTTCAAGCTCAGTTTTAAATTTTAATAATTCTTCTTTCGTCATAGCATTTAACAGCATAATATCCCCCTTAAAATTACTACTATTATTATATTATATCACAATGAGTTTTGCAAGATGTATTTGCTTATCCTGCAAAATAATTTTGTTAATTGTTTTTAGAAATTAGCTCTATTATAGAAAAGTCCCTTGAATTAATATTATGTGAAAAAATATTATTGCTGCCTGTAATGCTTTTTGAATAATTAAAACTACTATTAATCATTTTGCCCAAATTAGCCTCAATATTATTATTGCTTTTGTTTAATGTAATAAGAACAGCCTTGTTCTCATTACTATTATACCTCAAAAATGAGATATAATCATTTTCGCATACAAGAATCTCACATCTTCCCGTCATATATTCACTGCACGCTGCTCTGTATTCTCCCATTTTTTTGAAATAATCAAGCAGGTCATTGTCTTCCTTCCCCCATGGATAGCATCTTCTGTTAAAAGGGTCACAATAGCCCTGCATGCCAGCCTCGTCACCATAATAAATGCATGGCACACCCGGCAAAAAGTATTGCAGTACCACTGCACATTTGAAAAGATTTTTCCCGTTTATATATTCATACTCATTAAGATATTTTTCGGCCTGCCATTCCTTGCATTGGCCGTCAGCATCTTGCCCGCCAAAAACAGTTATTGCCCTTTGTATATCATGGGTTGAAAGGAAGTTCATAAGGCAGTCAATTGATGGCTTTGGGTAATTTTCAAGAATAGTCATAATCCAGTCGTTGAATATTTTTGGCGAACCACCCTTGATATAAAAAATGATAGCATCTTTAAAAGGATAGTTCATGACACTGTCAAGCTGCTGTCCAAGAAGATAACGCCTTTTTACACCATAGCTCTCTTTGTTCGATGCATCCTCCCAGACCTCGCCGATAATAAGATTTTGCTGTGAATCATCTTTTACACATCTATTAATCAAATCAAGGAAGCTATCAGGCAGTTCATCGGCAACATCAAGCCGAAATCCTGACGCACCAAGGGACAGCCAGTATTTTAAAACTCCCTTATCGCCACAAATATATTCAGAAAAATCCTTGTCGCTCTCATTTACATTAGGTAATGTATCAATACCCCACCAAGATTCGTAAACATCAGGATATTTAATAAATGAATACCAGCTGTAATAAGGGCTTGATTTTGAATTATAAGCGCCAACATTGTCATATCTGTTATTCTTGTTAAAATAAATACTGTCAGCACCAGTGTGGTTAAACACACCGTCAAGAATAATACGGATACCTTTCCCCTTTGCATTTTCACAAAGCTCTTTAAAGTCTTCATTTGTTCCAAGAAGAGGGTCAACCCTCATATAATCAGCTGTGCTGTATCTATGGTTTTCATGCGATTC
>QKDG01000027.1 GCA_003246805.1 Clostridia bacterium
CACCATACGAATATTTGGATAACAACGATATTGTGGGCGTAGATATCGATATCGCTAATGCAATTGCAAAAGAGCTTGGAAAAGAGCTTGAAGTTCAGAACATTACATTTGACGGTGCTTTACTGGCTGTTCAGCAGGGCAAGGTAGACGTTGCACTTGCAGGCATTTCAGTAACAGATGAACGCAAGGAAACAATGGATTTTTCAATACCTTATGCACAATCAAAGCAGGTTTTGGTTGTTAAAAAGGACGCAGACATAATTAATGGTGAGGAAGATATCAAAGCTGACACAAAGGTAGGCTTCCAGACTGGAACAACAGGAATGTACTATGCTGAGGACACTGATTGTGAAGCAAAGGGCTATACAAAATATTCACAGGCAGCGCTTGACCTTTCAAACGAAAAAATCGATTGTATCGTAATGGATGAGTTACCTGCAAAGGAAATTGTGAAGGCAAATGATTCATTAGTAATTTTAGAAAAAGAGCTGTTTACCGATGAATACGCTATTGCTGTTAAAAAGGGCAATCAGGAGCTTCTTGATAAAATTAATCCTATTATTCAAAAGCTTATAGATGATGGCAAAATTGATGAATATACTTTAAACCATACAAAGGAATAATTTAAAAATAAAAGCAAATCAGCAGGCTAATATGCCTGCTGAAACTTTTAAAAAACAGGGAGGATATTTTAGTGGGATGGCCGTGGCTTGATAAAATTGGCGAATTTCTGTACAATTTACTTGACAGTACAGGTATAGAATTCATACAAAGCTTTAACAAAGGCTTTTTCAGGGCATTTTTTGAAAATAACAGATATATAGGCTATTTTAAGGGTATAGTCGTTACTCTTCAAGTATCCCTATTTGCCGTTTTACTTGGCGTAGCTATCGGAATATTTCTTGCCATAATAAAATATTCATATTCAAAAAGCTATTACGCTGTTATAGACGGAGAAAAAAAGACAATATCATATCATATATTAAAAGCACTTGATGCGTTTTGCAACATATATATTTCTGTAATACGTGGCACGCCGGTTCTTCTTCAGCTTTTGATAATTTATAATATGATTTTCACACAAAGGGACTCAAACCCTGTTGTGGCAGCAATACTATGCTTTGGTATAAACTCAGGTGCTTATGTTGCTGAAATTATAAGAGCAGGAATAATGTCAATTGATAAAGGACAGGCAGAGGCAGGCAAATCTCTTGGGCTTGGTTCTTTCACAATAATGAAATCGATAATTTTGCCACAGGCGATAAAGAATATTCTTCCGGCACTTGGCAACGAGTTTATCGTGCTTGTTAAAGAAACCTCAATAGTCGGCTACATTTCACTTATAGATGTTACACAGGCAGCACAGCTTATAGGTTCAAGAACTCTTGATGTTTTGGCCCCGCTTATCATTGCGGCGGTATTCTATTTAATAATAGTATTGATACTAACAAAGCTGTTGAGAGGTTTAGAGAGGAGGCTGGCTAAGAGTGATAGAGGTTAAAAATTTATCGAAATCCTTTGGCAGCAATCTTGTTCTTGATAATATTTCAGAATTTATAAGCCAGGGTGAAAAGGTTGTAGTAGTTGGTCCTTCTGGCTCGGGGAAAAGCACATTTTTAAGATGCCTGAACAGAATGGAAATAGCAACAAAGGGCGAAATTTTAATTGATGGTGAGGATATCTGCGATTCCAAAACTAATGTAAACGCACTACGCCAGAAGATGGGGATGGTTTTTCAGCACTTCAATCTATTCCCTCATCTGACACTTTTGCAGAATATAACACTTGCCCCGATTAAGCTTAGGCTTATGACAAAGGAGCAAGCAGAGCAAAAGGCGCATGAGCTGTTAAAAAGAGTAGGCCTTGATGAGAAATCACATCAGTATCCATCACAGATATCAGGTGGACAGAAGCAACGTGTTGCAATAGTAAGAGCACTTGCAATGAATCCTGAGGTAATGCTGTTTGATGAGCCAACCTCAGCACTCGACCCTGAAATGGTTGGTGAAGTTCTTGACTTAATGAAGCAGCTTGCTGAAGATGGAATGACAATGGTTGTTGTTACACATGAAATGGGCTTTGCGAGAGAAGTAGGTTCAAGAGTATTGTTTATGGACGGTGGCAGGATTGTAGAACAAAACACCCCACAGGAGTTTTTTTCAAATCCACAAAACAACAGATTGAAGGAATTTCTATCAAAGGTTTTATAGCTTTTGTTCATAAAAAGCTAAGGATGCTCAAAAGTGATGACAATTACACACACGGTTCACCACAAAAGGTGGACTCAGAGTGTCGAAAAACTATGATTTTTGATGCGAAGGGGTGTGGGGGCGACCGCAAAGCCCCCGCAAATACGTGCTTCAATTCATAATAAAATGTAGAAAATGGCTTTTTCTTCAAGCTGGGTCCACCACAAAAGGTGGACTTTGTCATATTAATTATTTAGAAAATCGTATGAATATTACTTGAAAAAAAATAATTATAGTAGTATAATTACACTGTATAATTTATCAGGAGGCGTAATATGGATTCCTTACTGGAACTTTTAAAGCAAAATGCACGGCTTTCAAATCACGAGCTTTCGGTAATGCTTGGCAAAAC
>QKDG01000019.1 GCA_003246805.1 Clostridia bacterium
CGAGGGCAATACATAGAAATTCAAATCTGCTTTTGCTTGACGAGCCTACTGCTGCTTTAGATGCAATCGCTGAGCAGGAAATGTATGAACATTATGCAGATGTTGCAAAGTCAAGAACTTCGATTTTTATTTCTCATAGATTGGCTTCAACAAAATTTTGCCATAAAATACTGCTGTTAAATAATGGAGTAATTGAAGAAAAGGGAACACACGAGCAACTTCTTGAAAAAAATGGTGTTTATGCAGAAATGTATGAAGCTCAAAGGCAAAACTATAAAAAAGGTGGGGTTTGTAATGTTGCACAGGTTTAAAAGTTTTATAAAACTAGCTAATCATTCCAGTAAATTTATGATTTTTGCAATTTTTTTAAATGCCTTGTTTCAAGCTTGCATTCCTTATGTAAGCCTTTGGTTTTCGGCAAGAATACTAAATAATGTTATTGATGATAATCTGGATATGGCTATAAGAAGTGCTTGCTGGCTGATTGGATTAGTGTTCATATTTAATGTTCTGGCAAGTGTTTTTATGCATTTTATATGGTATTACCGAATAACTGGATTTGAAAAAATTGACCTTAAAGTGATGAAAAAAGCAATGAGTTTAAGTTATCAGGAATATGAAAAAACTGAAACTATGGATAATATAAAGCGTGCCAGGCATTCTTCAGCAAGCATTGGGGGATTACGAGAACAAATTGATACAATGATTCAGATTTTTCGTACATCTATTTCAATTGTTTTTGCTTTTATTTTTATTGTAATACTTTTTTCAAAAGTTGATTTTTCAAATGGAAATACATTCAAGTCAATTCTTCTTATAACAGGCTTCGTTGCCTTTTATACAATAGTTACATATCTTGCATTTAAAATAAATAAAAAGTATCAGCAGGAGTTTAAAAAACATATGAGTAAATCTGACCATGATATGGGGCTTGGAGTATACTGGGGACAAATGGTGATGGAGCTAAAAAATGCAAAGGATATACGCCTGTATCAAATGCAAGGTCTTATGGAAAAGTATATTTTATCATCGTTTTGTGGTAAAAATAATCGTTACACTAAATTTGCCAAAGCAACAGGGAAAAATGCGGCAATTATTTCGTTGCTTAATCGTAGTGGAGAAATGGTTGCATTAGTATTTATTGTTTTGCAGGTTATTCAAAAATTAATACCAATTGGAGATATTCTATTATATTCTGGTGCAATAAATAGATTTACAAATGATATTGTTGAGCTTATAAGTAGCATCGGACAGTTTAATGTAAGACAAGATTACCTTGAACAATTTAATGAGTTCCTTGATAAGAAAGAGTTTGAGTATGATGGCGATTTACCTGTTAAGGCTGACAAATATGAATTTGAATTCAGCAATGTAAGTTTTCATTATCCGGGGAGTGACGAAAAAATTCTCGATAAAGTTTCTTTAAAATTCAATGTTGGTGAGGCAACGGCAATTGTCGGACGTAACGGATCAGGTAAAACCACATTAGTTAAACTTTTATGCCGTTTGTATGAACCTGCTGAGGGTGAAATTCTGCTTAATGGAAAAAATATCAAAAGATATGATTATCGTGAATACCTTGAAGTTTTTTCAGTTGTATTCCAGGATTTCGGACTTTTTTCATTCGCCATAGATGAAAATGTAGCAAGTGGGAATAATATTAATTCAGACAAAGTCGAGCAGGCAATCAAAAAAGTTTCATTGTGGGAACGAGTTAATAAACTTTCTGACGGAGTTCGCACAAAAATAAATAATGATAATGGAGAAGGCGTTTCATTGTCTGGCGGAGAGGCACAAAGAGTAGCTATCGCAAGGGCTTTATATAAAGATGCACCGTTTGTTATTTTGGACGAACCTACAGCTGCACTTGACCCTATTATGGAAATGAAAATTTATGGGGACTTGAAAAAACTTACCCTCCAAAAGACATCTATTTTTATTTCTCACCGTATGGGAAGTTGCAAATTCTGCAACAATATTTTTGTTTTGGAGAATGGTAAAGTGATTGAAACAGGAACTCATGATGAGTTAATAAATTATAATGGAGTATACGCAAAGCTTTTTCAGACTCAACAGCAATACTATGTATAAATATTTTCAAAAAATTAAGCCTGTCTCTTGATTTCAAGAAGCAGGTCAGACTGCCGAAAAACTATGGTTTTTGATGCGAAGGGGTGTGGGGGCGATCGCAAAGCCCCACAAATACGTGAAATAATTTGTAATAAAATTTAATAAAAGGTTTTTTCTACAAGTTGAAAGGTGCAGAATTTTCTGCACCTTTTAAAATTGCTTATACTACGTAGATTATCCCTTGTTGGTAATATAGATAAATACTCATTTATCCGCTTATAGCAGCCTTCATAGACTTAACATAGTTGTATAAAGGAATATTTGAATTTTCGCCATGCTCCTCGATGATTTTTACAATAGCACTCCCCACGATAGCACCATCAGCAAACATTGTCATTGCCTTTGCGTGTTCAGGCTTGTTTATTCCAAACCCAATTGCACAAGGTGTATCTGTAACAGCCTTGATAGTTCTCACGATATGTTCGAGGTCATTGTTAAACTCGCTTCTCCACCCATTGAGGATACAACATAAATAAATCCACTTGCCTGCTTTGCAATCATCTGAATTCGGTTTTCTGATGTAGGGGAAATAAGTGAAATAACATCAACGTTATTCAGACGTGCAATATCCGAGATTTCATCCTTTTCCTCAAAAGGCAAATCGGGAATAATTATACCGTCAACACCAAGCTCATTGCATTTATTAAAGAATTTTTCATAGCCATATTTATAAACAGGGTTTAAGTAAGTCAGAAAAACGAGGGGAATCTGAGTGTGCTGTCTTACTTTCCTGACAATTTCAAACACACCCTCTGTTGTCATTCCAGCGTTTAAAGCCCTTATGTTTGCTGCCTGTATAACAGGTCCCTCTGCCGTAGGGTCTGAAAAAGGGATGCCTATTTCTATCAAATCAGCACCTGCTTTTTCCATATCAAGAATGAATTCGACAGTTTTATCAGCATAAGGGTCACCCGCTGTCAAAAATCCGATAAAAGCTTTTTTGTTCTTAAATGCATTTGAAATTTTACTCATGAATATCCACCCCCTGATATCTTGCAATGGCTGCAACGTCTTTATCACCACGCCCTGACAGGCAGATGATTATACTTTCATCAGTGCTGAAGCTTTTTGCGATTTTGATAACATGGGCGACAGCATGGGCGCTTTCAATGGCGCAAATAATACCCTCTGTTCTCGCCAGATATTCAAAGGCACTTACAGCCTCATCATCTGTAACGGGAACATACTGAGCGCGCTTTATATCGTGAAGATATGCGTGTTCCGGGCCAATCCCAGGATAGTCAAGCCCTGCTGAAATTGAGTAAACAGGTGCAATCTGCCCGTTATCATCCTGGCAAAAGTATGATTTCATACCGTGAAAAACTCCCAGGCTTCCGTTAGCAATAGTAGCAGCGTTTTGCG
>QKDG01000125.1 GCA_003246805.1 Clostridia bacterium
CCCTCAATTTCATATCCCTCAACCTTAGAGCCTGACATTGTCATGCCATGAACAAATTCTTTTATATCACAATCCAAATCAACGTAATCTGACAGCCATCTCATTGATAAATTCATATATTATCCTCCTTTAATACTGATTAAAATTGATTTAAAAATCTTAAATCATTTTCAAAAAGCAATCTCATATCAGTAATTCCGTATCTTCTCATTACAATTCTTTCAAGCCCTAAGCCAAAGGCAAAGCCAGAATAAACCTCAGGGTCAATTCCACAGTTTGAAAGAACCTTAGGATGAACCATACCAGCACCTAAAAGCTCGATATAACCCTCGCCTTTACAAACCTTGCAGCCTGAGCCATGGCAGTTAAAGCACATAACGTCAACCTCGGCACTTGGCTCGGTAAAAGGAAAGTGATGTGGTCTTAAACGGATTTTAGCCTCATCACCATATAGTCGTTTCATCAAAAGCTCAAGTGTTCCTTTTAAATCGGCCATTGTAATACCCTTGTCAACAACCAACCCCTCAATCTGATGGAAAAGAGGTGAGTGTGTGGCATCAACTGCATCAGAACGGAAAACACGCCCAGGGCAGATAATACGGATAGGTGGCTTTTGCTTTTCCATTACTCTTACCTGAACAGGAGAAGTTTGTGTTCGTAGCAGAATATTTTCAGTGATATAGAATGTATCCTGAGTATCCCTTGCTGGATGGTCGGGAGGGAGATTTAAAGCCTCAAAATTATAATAATCAAACTCAACCTCAGGCCCTTCTGCAATATCAAAGCCCATTCCCAAGAATATATCCTTAACCTCATTCAAAACAATATTCAAAGGGTGAAGTTTGCCTACCGGTTGTGATTTTCCAGGCAGAGTAACGTCAATCTGCTCGTTTTGAAGTGATTTTTCAAGCATAAACACCTTGATTTTATCGCTTTGAGCAGTTATTGCATTTTCAATGGCAGTACGCACATTGTTGGCAATCTGCCCAATCAAAGGGCGCTCATCAGCGGAAAGCCCGCCCATTTGTTTTAGTATTGCAGTCAAGTCCCCTTTTTTGCCAAGATATTTAACACGCAAAGCTTCAAGCTCTTTAACGTCCTGGCAGCTTTCAAGTGCATTCAAAGCACTTGCTTTAATATTCTCTAAAGCCTGTTTCATATAATTCTCCTTTTTACATAAAATTAAAAACAAAAAGCCCTGCCCCAAAAATCGGGACAAGGCATAACAGCTTGTTTATAAACCACCCATAATAATAAAAGCGTCACTAAAAAAGTGATTACTTTCTTTCCTTATAACGCAGGAAAAACGTTTTTGCTTATAAATAAATAATCTTCGGCAAAACCACTCGTGAGTGAACTTCACAGTTTTTCAGCCTACGGCAGCTTTCAGCCAAATGGCCACCGTTCTCTTAAAAGCAACAAAACAGCTACTCTCTCAGTCATCATGTTTAAAATGAGTATAACATAACATTATTAATAATGCAATAGCCAGAAAACAAATTAATAAACTTATCCAACCATAATTTTAGCCTCAGGCACAACCTGATTTTTAGATTTATCAGTGCTGTTTATTATTATGAACAAAACAACAGAAATCGGGCCGACTCTTCCTAAAAACATCAGGAAAATAAAAACAATTTTCGAAAAAACAGTCAGTATAGCGGTTACTCCTGCTGATAATCCCACGGTAGCAAATGCCGAAACAACCTCAAACAAAACATCCATTCCGTTTACAGCAGTAACCTTTGAAATAGAATAATAGCTAATAACAGTTGCAATAAAAACAACTGAGAATGACAGCATTATTATAGTCAGTGATTTATATACTGTTGATTTCTCTATTTTCCTTTTTAAAATAAGTGTTTCATCCTTGTTTCTCAAAACACTTACAACAGTCATAAGAAGAACAATGAAGGTAGTTATTTTTATACCACCACCTGTTGAGCCAGGCGCAGCACCAATAAACATCAATGAAATTGCAATTGCCTTTGAAATAGGCGTCAGTCCTGCTGTATCAATCGCATTGAAGCCGGCAGTCCTGCAAGTAACAGACTGAAAAACGCTGTTTAGCAGTTTATCCCCAAAAGGCATAGCTGCAATTGTTCTCTGGTTATCCCATTCAAAAAACAAGAACATTAAAGTCCCGAACAGAATAAGTGCACCGGTAACCATTATTACAAGCTTTGTGTGAAGCTCAAGGTGCTTTGTTTTTTTATAATTGATAAGGTCGTGCCATACAATAAAACCTAGCCCGCCACTTATAATCAATATCATAACAGTTATCAGAACAGCTGGATTATCGTTGAATTCGGTAAGGCTGGCAAAAGCAGTTTTGTCACCCATTATGTCAAAGCCTGCATTACAAAATGCAGAAACTGAAATAAAGATGGACTTGAAAATGCCCCTAAACCCATATTTAGGTATAAACACCGTCATAAGAACAAGTGCGCCTATTAACTCAGTAAATAAAGAAATTTTGATGATGTTCTTTATCAGCTTGCCTGAGTTCTGGAAGCCATCGCCACTCACAGATTCAGATGCAAGTTGCATTCTTCGCAGCCCAAGCTTTTTGCCTATCACAAAATTAAAAAAAGTAACAAAGGTAACAAGTCCAAGTCCGCCTATCTGTATCATCAGAAGTATGACAATCTGCCCAAAAACAGACCATTTCTGAAAAGTATCAAAAACTGCAAGCCCTGTCACGCAGGTAGCAGAGGTAGCTGTAAACAAAGCATCAATAAAATCAGTAAAGCTGCCATCTTTTGATGAAAAAGGCATCATGAGAAGTATAGTTCCGGTTAGTATAACAATAATAAAACTAAAAGCAATAGTCTTTGCTGGCTCTATTGCTTTTCCTCTTTTTTGCAAAACAGGCATAATTAAACCTCGATTTTTAATATAGTTATCAAATAGTAAAACTAATTATACAACCAAAATAAATAAAAATCAAGCAAAACAGATAAAACAATAGCTTTGTACAGCTACACTCTTTTAATATCTTTTTGGAATTTTCTTAGCAATTGCGTTGTATATACGGGATAAATAAACTATCGTATAACATATTTTCAAATTAAATTTTAGTCAGAATAATCTGGCAATTACCTTTAACTGAATACTTGCCGCAGCCAGCAGGAATAAATATGCTGTCACCTTTTTTAAAATCAAGAATTAAATCATTGTAGCACAGCATTCCAGCACCACTCATGACAAGGAGCGAATTAAAGCTTGCTTTATCACAAACAAGTGATGCAGAGGATGTGATATCCAATAAAGAAACATCAAAGTACTCGCATTTTGACAATAACCTTTTTGAATATCCATCAAAGGCTTCTGACTGTGAAACAGGATAGCTTTTTGGTGGGCATAAATTGGTGACATCGATTGCTTTTTCAATATGCAAATCTCGTGGTTTTCCGTCTGTTCCCAGTCTGCCATAATCATATATTCTGTAAGTTGTGTTTGAATTCTGTTGAATTTCAGCTATAACAATCCCTTTCCCGATAGCATGAAGGCATCCGGCTTCGATAAAAAATGCGTCGCCTTTATTGACTCTAACCCTATTAGTTACTTCTGTAAGTGTATTATTCTGAATTCTTTCTTTAAATTCCTCCTTAGAAATAGAATTTTTAAATCCATAGAGAAGTTCAGCGCCATCGTCACAGTCAACAATATACCACATTTCAGTTTTTCCGTATTCTCCCTCAACCCTTAAAGCATAGTCGTTGTCAGGATGAACCTGCACTGATAAATTATCCTTTGCATCAATTAGCTTAATAAGAATAGGAAAGCTTTCAAATTTGCTACAATTTGTGCCTAAAACATTGGTGCCATATCTTTTAACATATTCATCTAATGTCAAGCCGGCAAGCTCACCATTCTCTATAATACTTGGGCCATCTTTGTGGCAGGAAAGCTCCCAGCTTTCAGCAACCCTTTCCAAATCACTTGTTTTGTGGAAATCTGATTTTAGCCTTGTTCCACCCCATATATAATCCTTTAATGCTGGTTTAAGTTTAATTGGATACATAACTACCTCGCTTTCTTTGCTTTATTATAATTGCTCAGCTGGCAAATGTCAATTTTGTTTTCTGGCTCAAAACAGCTGATATAATTCATTATCTTGTAGAATTATATTATTTTGAAATTCAAGCACGTATTTGCGGGGGCTTTGCATTCGCCATACTCCCTTGGCATCAAAAATCATAGTTTTCGACACTCTGAGCAATAGCAATGTGCTGTTGCCTCATTTTTTTAGTTCTTTTAAACATAGTCTTAAAGATTAAAATAGCAAGGCATAAAACAGGGTGAAACTGAATATTTTTAAACAAAAGGACATCTTTAATAATTAATTTCTTTTTAGCATACAAGCGTAATAACATGAATATAAATGTTTTAGCAGGAAAATGAACTATTTTTTTAACGGGAGGACGCTATGGATTTTAAAGTTAATCGTGAAATTTTCTCTACAAAAGAGGTTGTGTATGACGGTAGCAATGAACAATCAATTGAGTTGGACTATATATTGCCTGATTACTTTGCAGAGGTTTTCAAGGTAATAAAATGTCAGCTATCGCCAAGGGTTGTTTCCCATAGTATTAGTGGAGAAAAACTGGCTTACGAGCTGGTAGTAGGAATCAAAGTGCTTTATCTGAGTGAAAATTCAAATGCATTGAGAAGTGTAGAGCAAAAGATGAATTTTTCAAAATCAATCAATTTAGGGAAGCAAGTAGATAAGCCAGAGATAATTATCCAGCCAAAAACTGAATACATAAATTGCAGAGTTGTAAATCAGAGAAGGCTTGATTTTAGGGGCGCTGTAAGCATAAAAGCAAAGGTAATAAGTGAAAACAAGCAGCAAATTGTTTCAGATGCATTTGGCGGGAATATTCAGTTAAAGAGAAAAAGTGTTGTTTATCCAACGCATCGACTTACAGCAACAAAAAGAGCAACAATTATTGAAGAGCTTGATATGGGGGCAGTAAAGCCATCGATTATCTCAATTGTCAGAAGTGAGGCAGAGATTGTAAACAACGATAAGAAGATAATAACCAATAAGGTTATCACAAAGGGCGAGGCTGTTGTTAATATGCTTTACACCTGCGAAAAAGAAAATCATAACAGCTTAGAAACAATGCAGTTCAATATTCCGTTCAGCCAGATAGTAGATGTTGACGGTATAAATGAAAAGCATGAGGCCAATATCAGAATGAATGTGATAAGCTGTGAGATTATCCCTAAGGGGGCAAGCGGAGAATCCACACAGGTTGAGTGTGAAATAAATCTTGAAATCAGCTGTGTAGCAAATCGATACGATAATGTTGATATAATTTCTGACGTTTATTCAACAGCTTACCAGGTTAAGCTTGATTATATGGATGCAAAACTAGAAAAGAAGCCGATGCCTATTGAAGCTACAAACAATGCAAAATCAAACTTGGAGTATCATGAGGGCGATATCTGTTGTGTTTATGATGCATGGGCAAAGGTTAATAAAATAATGAGCAGATTTGAACCATCAACAGGAAATCTGAAAATATCCGGTAGCTGCAATTTTTATGTAATAGCAAAAAACGAAAATTCCAAGCCGGTTTATATCGAAAACGAAATTCCTTTTGAGAACACAATCAAGCTGGAAAACGTGAGCGAAGACTGCTTTGCCGAACTAAACGCAATGGTTGTGTCGTGCTCATACAATTTGCATTCCACAAATTCCGTTGAACTTAAAGCAGAGATTAAAATGAACGGACTTATTTATGATGTAATAAACAACAAGCTTATTACAAATATTGAAGTGGATGAAAACAAAATAAAAGAGCAGGAAAACAATGTTGCATTGAAGCTTTATTTTGCAGATGAGGGCGAAGATGTGTGGGAAATCGCAAAGAAGTATAATACATCTATAAAAGCCATTATGGATGAGAATGACTTGCTTGAAGATACCGTAGCAAAAAAAGGAATGCTTTTAATTCCTTTTATTAAATAAGCATCTGCTGAAAATCTGCATATATAGGGGGAGAATTATGAACGCAAATGACATTTATAACGATATTGCCACCCGGACAGATGGCGATATTTATATCGGAGTAGTAGGCCCGGTTAGAACGGGAAAATCTACTTTTATCAAAAAATTTATGGAGACACTTGTCATCCCGAATATCGAAAGCAAGTATCAGAAGGAAAGAGCAATTGACGAACTGCCTCAGTCTGCCGCAGGGAAAACAATTATGACAACTGAGCCTAAGTTTATACCCGAAGAAGCTGTTGAAGTAAGGTTAGGCGATTCATCAAGTATGAAGGTCAGGATGATTGACTGTGTTGGCTATATTGTTCCAAGTTCGATAGGCTATTTTGAGAATGAAGCACCCCGCATGGTAATTACACCATGGTTTGAAGGCGAAATTCCTTTTAATATGGCGGCTGAGGTTGGAACACAAAAGGTAATAACAGAACATTCAACTATTGGCCTTGTTGTAACAACTGACGGTTCAATAACTGATATTCCACGTGATGAATATGAAGAGGCTGAGGAACGGGTTATTTCGGAGCTGCAATCTATCAATAAGCCTTTTGTAGTTTTGATGAACTCAATTAATCCTGAAAGCGAAAACGTAAAAATGCTTTGCAAAAATTTGCAGGATAAATATTCAACACCTGTTATACCTGTTAATTGCCTGACGATGAATGAAGCTGATATAAAAGGCATTCTCACACAGATACTTTTTGCTTTTCCTATCAAGGAAATCAATATAGAAATGCCTAAATGGATAACATGCCTTGAAAAAAGCAACTGGCTAAAAAGCGATATATTCTCTGCCATTAAAACTGCTGCTGAGGGGATAGAGCTTGTTCGTGAGGTTAAATGGTGCAGCGATACAATAGGAGAATGCAATCACGTTAAAGAAAGCAAGCTAAAATCAATCAATCTTGGCAAGGGCAGCGTGGATATAGGAGTAACAGTAAACAACGATTTATTCTATAAAATTATTGGCGAGGTTACCGGTATTGATATAAAAGATGAAAGTGATTTGATGCCACAGATTTTAGAGCTGTCAAGAATAAAGAAAAAGTATGACAAAATTGAATATGCACTGAATGAGGTTGAGGCAACGGGCTATGGTATTGTAATGCCGTCAATGGATGATTTATCGCTTGAAGAGCCTGAAATGCTTAAACAGGGTGGGAAATACGGTGTTAAGCTGCGTGCAACAGCCCCCTCGATACATTTGATGAAGGCAGATATTACAACTGAAGTAGCACCGATAGTTGGTAGTGAAAAACAATCAGAAGAGCTTGTTGAATATATGCTGAGTGAATTTGATGAAAACCCCGAAAAAATATGGGAATCAAATATATTTGGAAAATCTCTTCATCAGCTTGTAAACGAAGGGCTACACAACAAAATCTATAAAATGCCGCCTGATGCAAGGCAGAAACTGCAACTGACTGTTGAAAGAATAATCAACGAGGGCTGTAACGGGCTGATATGCTTTATTCTATAAAAGAAACACCATCTTGATATTTTCAGGATGGTGTTTCTGTACAACAGCTTTTTTATAAATATAAAATAATATAATAATAGGTATTTAGGTTGGCTTTGCGGTCTCCCCCACAACCCTTCAAGTCAAAAATCATAGTTTACGACACTCTGAATCCACCGGCTTAGCCGGCGGATTTTTATTTATACACTTCTAAGTGCGTCTATTGGATTAAGCTGGCTTGCTTTTCTTGCAGGGGTATACCCAAATACCAACCCGATAACAGCGGAAAATCCGATAGCAAGCGGAATAGAATAGCTAACCAGTATAAAATCAACACCTATTAGCGAACATCCGATAAAGGATATTACTATTCCTCCAATTAATCCTAAGATTCCCCCAAAAAGTGAGAGAAAAAGTGCTTCTAATATAAATTGTGCCTGAATGACAGTAGGCTTGGCGCCGAGTGCTTTTCTCAGTCCTATTTCGGTTGTTCTTTCTGTAACGGTAACAAGCATCATATTCATAATACCAATACCACCAACAACTAATGAAATAGCAGCAATTCCCGCAAGCAATAAACTCATGGTTCCTGTCATTTTCACAACAGTATCAAGGATAAACTGCATATTTGTAACAATATAGCCATCCTCGTTATAGTTGAATGCCGAATTTAAAACAGCCTCAATATCTGATGTAGTGTCATCAGATAAATTTTCATCCTGTATATACATATCAACAGAAGAAATGTAGCCTTTACCTAAAAGGCTCATCGCAGTTGTATAAGGAATAATCACAGAATTGTTGTTTGAGCTTGCTGCGAATTTTCCTGAAAATTGAAGGGTTCCGATAACAGTATAGCTTATACCGTTTACCGTAATTGTTTTATCAACAGGATTTTCGGCAGGGAACAATTCATCAACAACATCAGTTCCGATAAGGCAAACACGGTTTTTACTCTCAACATCAATAGAGTTAATTTCTCTTCCTGATTGCATCAAATCGTTTGTATTAGCAAAATAAACCTCGTTATTACCTTTTACAGTAACATTTTCCATAACATTTCCGTTATAAACAATGTTGGTTTTACCAGTTACGGTGGGAGAAACACCTTTGATATTGTTAATTTCCTCAAGCTCTTCAAGGTCGTTCTGTGTCAGCCCCTGTTTTAGAGGGGTTCCGATAACCTGTACTGTTATTTTATTTGCACCCATATCAATAACCTGGCTTGTAATATCGTTTGTTACCCCCTGAACAATTGAGATAAGAGCAATGATAGCAGTAACACCAATCATTACACCCAAAACAGTAAGGAAGGACCGCATTTTATTATGCATAATGTTCTGCCATGACATTTTTATGCTTTCTCTAAGCATTGTCGGCACCTCCTTTTATAATATCGGTAGCCGAATTAATATTGTTATCAAAATCTTCATAGCCCTCACTAAGTTTTCCATCTAATATTTTAACTATCCTGCTACCATGTCGGGCGATTTTCTCATCATGCGTTATCATAATAATAGTTTTACCCTCGTTATGCAAATCCTTGAACAGCTTCATTATTTGCACACCTGTTTTCTGGTCAAGAGCTCCTGTCGGTTCGTCGGCAAGAAGTATAGTTGGTTCAGTAACAAGAGCACGAGCAATAGCAACACGCTGCTGCTGCCCGCCTGAAAGCTGATTAGGCCTGTTTTTAAGCTTGTCGGCAAGTCCTACTTTTTCAAGCATTTCCTTTGCAAGCATTTTTCGCTGTTTTTCTGGTATTCCTGCATATATCAGTGGCAGCTCAACGTTTTGTAGTGCATTAAGCCGTGGAAGCAGCTGAAATTGCTGGAATACGAAACCAATTTCTTTGTTGCGTAATTCAGACAATTCGTTTTCATCAAGCCCCGCTACCTCGTTGCCGTTAAGAACATACTCACCGCTTGTGGGCACATCAAGGCAGCCAACAATGTTCATAAGAGTTGATTTGCCAGAGCCTGACGGACCTAAGACAGATATAAATTCACCCTGGCAAACAGATAAATCAACATTGTTTAAAACAACCTGCTCTTCTTCTCCCATAATATATGTCTTTACAATATTTTTCATTTCAAGGATGGTGTTCAATTATGTCACCTCCGCTTTAAGAATTACTGTTTGACATACC
>QKDG01000035.1 GCA_003246805.1 Clostridia bacterium
AGTACCTCTGACCATTGCTGATTTTGACAGAGAAAAGGGAACCGTAACAATAATTTTTCAAAAAATTGGATTGTCAACAATAAGGCTTTCAGAGCTTAGTGTTGGCGATTATATTCTTGATTTTGTAGGGCCATTGGGCGTTGCCACACATTTTGACGAAAATATCAAAAAGGCCGCAGTTGTTGGTGGCGGTGTTGGCTGTGCTATTGCGTATCCTCAGGCAAAAATGCTTTTTAGCAAAGGTGTTGAGGTTGATATGATAGCAGGTTTTAGGAACAAAGATATTGTTATTTTAGAGGATGAAATGAAAGCGGTTTCAACTAACCTTTATATTTCAACAGATGATGGCAGCTATGGAACGAAAGGCTTTGTAACAAATGTGTTAAAAGACTTGATAGAAAAAGGTAGCAATTATGATGTTGTGGTTGCGATAGGCCCTGTTATAATGATGAAGTTTATTTGTGATGTTACTAAGCAATACAATACTAAAACCTTGGTTTCTCTTAATCCGATAATGGTTGACGGAACAGGAATGTGTGGGGGTTGCCGTGTAACTGTTGACGGAAAAACTAAGTACGCTTGTGTTGACGGCCCAGATTTTGACGGCCATCTTGTAAATTTTGATGAGCTTATCAACAGAAACACATCATATAAGGAAGATGAAAATAATCATACATGCAGATTAACCGGGAGGAACATGAATGCCTAATATGTCACCAAAAAAAGTAATAATGCCGGAGCAGGAGCCTGAAATCCGAGCAAGGAATTTTGACGAGGTTACCCTTGGCTACACAAAGGAAATGGCAATAGAGGAAGCACAAAGGTGCCTTGATTGCAAGCATAAGCCTTGTGTCAGTGGTTGCCCTGTAAATGTAAGAATTCCTGAATTTATAAAAGAGGTTGCTGGTGGCGATTTTGAAAAAGCCTATGAAATAATAAAGTCAACAAACTTTCTACCTGCTGTTTGTGGCCGTGTATGCCCGCAGGAATCTCAGTGTGAGGCAAAATGTGTAAGGGGAATAAAAGGCGAGCCAGTTGGAATAGGCAGGCTTGAACGCTTTGTGGCAGATTATATGATGAGCCAGCCCCAAAACAAGGTTGCTAAGCCAGAATCAAATGGGATAAAGGTAGCTGTCGTAGGCTCTGGCCCTGCAAGCCTTACCTGCGCCAACGATTTAGCGAAGCTTGGCTATGAGGTTACAATATTTGAGGCTTTTCATACAGCTGGTGGAGTTCTGATGTATGGTATTCCAGAATTCAGGCTGCCAAAGGATATCGTTCAACGTGAAATCAATACTCTCAAGGACCTGGGAGTGAACATCATGACTAATATGGTAATCGGCAGGGTTTTATCTGTTGACGAGCTTTTTGACATGGGCTATAAATCTGTATTTGTAGGCTCAGGTGCCGGGCTAC
This sequence comes from Clostridia bacterium, assembly GCA_003246805.1. Lineage (GTDB taxonomy): Bacteria > Bacillota > Clostridia > Oscillospirales > Ruminococcaceae > SZUA-444. The sequence continues at coordinate 1,417 of QKDG01000035.1, forward strand.
CACGTTTTATGGGAATAGAGGGCGAGGGCCTGGTTGGTGTATATTCGGCAAACGAATATCTTACAAGAATAAATCTCATGAAGGCATATCTTGATGAGTATGAAACACCAGTGAAAAAATCAAAGTCGGTTGCAGTAGTAGGCGGTGGAAATGTTGCAATGGACTCGGCAAGAAGTGCAATAAGGCTTGGTGCTGAGCATGTTTATATTGTTTACAGGCGTTCTGAGGATGAAATGCCCGCCAGGCTGGAAGAAGTTCATCACGCAAAGCAGGAGGGCATTGAATTTAAGTTTCTCACCAATCCTGTCAAGGTTATCGGTAATGAAAAAGGCCAGGTAACAGGACTTGAATGCATTAAAATGGAGCTTGGTGAGCCAGATGCAAGTGGAAGACGCTCCCCAAAAGAGGTTGAAAGCTCAAACTTTATTCTTGAAGTTGATACTGTTGTTATGGCAATAGGCACATCTCCTAATCCGTTAATCAGGAGCACAACAACCGGGCTTGACGCAAACAGGCACGGCTGCCTACTTGTGAACGAGGATAATATGACTTCAAAAGAGGGCGTGTATGCAGGTGGCGATGCGGTTACAGGGGCAGCAACTGTTATCCTTGCAATGGGAGCAGGGAAAAATGCTGCACAATCAATACACGATTTTCTAAAAAATGTATAATAGTGAATAATAAAGCAAATATTTTGTGAAAAGCATTGAATTTTATGTATTTAGTGTTATAATAATATAGTTGATTTATTTTAAAAATTAATTGGAGGATAATATGATTAATATCTTTATGACACCCCTTTCAACAGGAACAACAACAACAGCTGGCTTTGACAGCCTATTGACAACATTGCTCCCATTTGGTCTGGTTATCGTAGTTCTATACTTTTTAATGATAAGACCACAGAGAAAAAAGGAAAAAAAGGCAGCTGATATGAGAAATAATCTCCAGATTGGTGACGAGATTACAACAGTCGGCGGAATTGTTGGAATTGTTTTTTCAATCAAGGAAGATACAATAGTAATTGAAACAGGCGGAGACAGAAGTAAAATCCGCATAAAGCGCTGGGCTATACAATCAAATGATACTATCCACGACACTGTAGATGATACTATCCACGACACTGTAGAGAAATAGAATAATTTTTAAATATCCTGAATAAAATTTATTAATTGAATTTTGGGAGGGGTATTTGTGCAACGAAGAACACCTACAAACAGCATAAGCTCTTCAGGTCTGTTCACATCATTCAGTTCTTCAATAGTAGGAATAATTCTTATATTGTTATGCCTGATTATGTTTTCATACGTTATGACAAAAATTGATGTTTCTGATGAATTAACTTCAGTTATGTCAAGCCTTGCTATTTGCATTGGTGCTTACACCGGTGGATTTATAGCCTCAAAACGTAGAAGAAGGAACGGGCTTGTATTGGGTGCATTGACGGGACTAATAATCTTTTTTATTATATTTTTTGCCGGCATATTCTTTGCAAAAAACTCTATATCCTTTGGGTTTGTTTCAAAGCTTATTATGACTGTTTTATGTGCTGCTGTTGGGGGAATAATAGGGGTAAATTCAAAGGGCAAAAGGTATTGATTTTTGTTGATTTTTATGTTAAAATAAATAATAATTTTCTTTTGGAGGTTGTAATGAAACATATTAAAACTATTAACAAAGCTAATCTGAAAAAGACAGCTGAAAAGGGTGGCTGTGGCAAATGCCAGGCATCATGTCAGTCAGCTTGCAAGACTTCCTGCACTGTTGCAAATCAAAAGTGCGAAAGAAACGCATAATTATTACTGAAAAGGGGCTTAAAGTCCCTTTA
>QKDG01000184.1 GCA_003246805.1 Clostridia bacterium
ATTAAATGCTTTATATAAAAGCTCAAATCCCATTGCTATATAGCAATGGGATTTCATACTTGTTAATTATTTATTATTTTTCAGCTTGAACTGCGCAACTATATTTTTGAGTGTAAGCGCCTGGCTTGCCATTTCCTCACTGGTTGCTGCACTTTCCTCAGCACTTGCGGCTGTATTCTGCACTGCGATTGTAACCTGCTCAATTGCATCATTTATTTGTGAAATTGCGACAGCCTGCTCGTTTGATGCTTTTGCTATTTCTTCAACAATTTCGGTCGTTTTTTGTGTGCTCTCTATAATCCTGTTAAATGTTGTTGCTGTTTCATTTGCTATTTTTGTTCCGTCATCTACCATATCGATAGTGTTCTGAATCAAAATGTTAGTTTGTTTTGCTGCATCGGCGCTCCTTGCAGCTAAGTTGCGAACTTCTTCTGCTACTACTGCAAAGCCTCTTCCTGCTGCGCCTGCCCTTGCCGCCTCAACTGAAGCATTAAGTGCAAGCAGATTTGTCTGGAACGCAATATTATTAATTGTGGAAATTATTTTTGAAATCTCTAACGAAGCACTGTTAATCTGGTCCATTGAAGAAAGCATCTGGTTCATTTTTTCATTCCCGTGGGAAACCTCTCTCATTGCTTCCTGTGAATAATTGCTTGCCTCGGTTGCCGATACTGCATTGCTGCTCACCTGCTGTGAAATCTGGCTGATTGTGGCTGAAAGCTCCTCAACTGTGCTTGCCTGCTCTGTTGAGCTTTGTGACAAAGACATAGAAGTGTTTGACAACTGCTCTGCATGGCCTGATAGCACATGAGATGACTCGTTTATTTTTGCCATAATAACATTCATCGATGCTATTATGCTATCAAGTGCATTTTTAATTTCTGTAAAATCACCAGAGTATCCCTGGCTTGTGCTTATATCAAGATTTTTGTTTGAAATAGAACTCAGAACGGTATTGATATCAAGCATATAAGATTGCAAAGAATACGCCGTATCACTTAATGTTTTTGAAATTCTGCCCATTTCATCATTTGATTTGACAGAAATCTCAATAGCCTCAGGATTTGAAATTCCAATCTCACCATCTTTGATATTGTTGGCAAGTGCCACAATTTTTTCAAACGGCTTTTTAATTATATTTTTATTTATAAAATGCAACAGAAGTATCATAAGAACAGCAAGCACGATTGCGGCACCTACTGCAAAGCTTATCGCTATCTGAATATTTTCAACAGCAGTTTCTATGCTTTTGCCTGCAAATAGGGTGAACATTACATTTCCGTCATTATCGAAAATTGGTACATATTCCACCCTGAAAGTTTTGCCTAAAACCTCAGCTTGTCCGATATACTCCTGCTTCTGATTAAGTACAACTTCAGCGACTGCACTACTCATTTTTGTGCCGACTTGTCGCACATTTTCACTATTTGTAACAGTTGTGCTAACCCTTTTGTCACCAATAAAAACTGTGAACTCACCATGAGTCATTGTTTTAAGGTCATCAACGAAGGTATCGTCAGTCAGTGTAGAAATTAGTGTTACCGCACCAATAATAACACCGTCTTTTTCAACTGGTGCAGAAGTTATGTAATATATTTCGCTCTGGTAAATCTGGTAACTACTGCTTGTTGTGCCGCTCAAAGCATTCTGCAATGTTGATATTGAATCAATGCTAATGTCATCCATTTTGGTATAAATACTTTGCCCGCTGATATCAGAAACAATTATGCCGTTAACCTGGTCAATAGGGCTGTGTCCTGATTCATTTGTTGTTCCGGTGTTGTTGGCATCATTAAAAAGCTCAGTTATAAAAGGAGCTTCTGAAAAATCAAGGCATCTTTCTTGATTCTCGCTTATCAATGTTTCTGCCTTATCAAGCATTACTTCTTTAAAAACGCCAACTTCCTCATCAAAGTTTTTTTCAAAAACGCCCAGGATATTATAGAACATAATCAAAATAACTAAAAATAACGTTACAACAAGACTTGCTGAAAAAATAATCTGCATTTTTTTTGAGATAGTATTAATTTTATTGAGCATTGTATTCTCCTGATTTAATTAGTTTGTTTTTTATTTAATTATATCTTTATTTTTTGATACGAATGTTATTTATTTTAGAACAATTGTTAAATGTTCTAAAAAGCAATTACAGTTTATTGTAGTAATATTTGATTAATAAATACTTTTGCCCAAAACATAATGCCTTTGGTATTTTATTCATATATCAAAGGCATTATTTTAAGAACAATATATTTTGTTTTTTGATTTTTGCAATTGTATTGTTGCTGATTATTTTATCATATTGATTCTTTGGTATCTCCCACATAATAGGAGATGTGCAATTATTGTCAGCAGGTGAAATCATCAGGATATAATTGAACGTATCTTCTATTATATTATTAATAGTATATTCAAAGGCAAACTCGTCTTCTGAAACAGGGTTGTTGTACGCCGGAACAATTGCTTTCGCTCTTATACCAACATAATTATACTCTTTGTTTTTATC
>QKDG01000160.1 GCA_003246805.1 Clostridia bacterium
ATGCGCTTCACAACGCTTTAATGCCATCAAGCCAGCAATACTTCCTACATGAGTACTGGAAATATAAAAGTCGTTATCATGATTAGCGACATAGTCAGCTGTTTCATCCAATATTATATCATGGCTTCCAATAATTACAATAGATTTTTCAATTTCATTTAGTGGCTTAATAAGCTCTATATCAACCTTTTCTCCAGCTTCAATGCCCTCAAGTTCCTGCCTGATTGAACAAAATCCATCTGCTCTGACAAGTGACATTGCAGCTCCGGCACCTCTCGGCAAAGGTGCTGCAACATATTTTCCATTAACATTGCCAACCTTTACGCGCACATATTCTGTATGTTTAATACTACTCACAAGGCGCTTTGATAATGTTGCCTCAACAACAGGCCTTTTTGTATGCTGCGATCCACTCAAAAGGTTTAAAACTGGGATGACAAACTTTTCAAACCCAATAAAAGCAGACACTGGGTAGCCAGGCAGCCCTATAACTGGCTTGTTATTTACTATTGCAAGTATCACAGGTTTTCCAGGCTTTATTGCAACTCCATGAATTATCACCTTGCCAAGCTCTTTTAAAATATCAACAGTATAATCCTCAGTTCCAGCGCTTGAACCAGCATTTACAATAATCATGTCATGGGTATCAAGAGCATTTACAATACTGCTTTTAATCATATTATAATCGTCATTAATCGGTGGAAATCTATGCGCCTGAGCGCCTGCTTCGACAACAAGATTTTCAAACATTCTTGAATTTGATTCAATGATGCTTCCCTCAACGGGTTCCTCAGTTGGCTCTATTATTTCAGTCCCGGTAGGAAAAATTGCAACAACAGGCTTTTTTATCACCTTGACCTGAGTTATCCCGGCAGAAAGCAATACCCCGATATCAACAGGCCTTATTTTATGAAAGCTTGGAATTATTAATTCTCCTTTGACAATATCCTCGCCAATCGGGCGAACATGCTGCCAAGGAACAGCTGCATTGAATATTCTGACTTTATTATTATCAGCCTCAACAATATCCTCAGCCATAATCACAGCATCATATGGCTGCCTGATAGGGTCACCTGTATCAACAATAATATAATCCTCTTTATAATCCAATTCAACAGGTAAAATTTCAGTCGCACCATTAGTTCTTTCGGCTATAACTGCGATTCCATCCATAGCGGCTGCATTAAATAAAGGGGAACAATATTTTGCATATATTGCCTCCGAAGTAATCCTGTTCAATGATTCTGTAACAGGAATATTTTCATATTCCTTATGAATTACACTTTTTAATACTTCTGTATATTTTTCTAATGCTTCGTTTACTGGCGTAGTTTTCAGATATAAATTCCTTTTCATACTTTATCTCCTAACTCTATGACGTGACAAATTATTTAAAATAGTGTGACATAGACATTCTCGCCCTTTTGAACACCTTCATTAAATCTATTAATAATTATATAACCATCCGATTGAATTAATGTAGACATAAGTCCTGATTTCCCATGGACAGGTATAGCAAGGTACCCATTTTCAGTTTTTCGTAGTGAAACAAGCTGACAAGTACTCCTTCCCGGAGCAGAAGCAACATTTGTTTCCATTCTTGCAATAATTTCAAATTTGTCATTCACATTCATCAATTTATTCTGAAGCCATACTCCTAACAGCTCAAACACAATCATCGCCGCAACCGGATGCCCTGGTAATCCAATCAAAACCGTTTTAGTATCCTCATCATATCCTGTTATCGTTGGTTTTCCTGGCTTTAATGCTAATCCATGAGTCAAAACTCCACAACTTGCTACGTCATTTATAACTTTGGCGGTTACATCTTTTTTCCCTTGAGAGCTTCCTCCTGATACAATAATAATGTCGCTATCCTTCAAAGACTGTTTAATAGTATTTTCAAGAAGCTGCTCATCATCTTTTACAATATGCTTATTATTAACAATCATACCATTTTGCCTTGCCAAACTTGCCAAAGAATAAGTATTTATATCATAAACATAGCCTTTTTTCAATTCTTCATCTATTGATAATATCTCATCACCTGTAGAAATAATCGTTATCTTTAATTTATTATAAATCTCGACTTCTTTTCTTCCAAGAGAAGCTAATACGCCGATTTCCCTTGGTGATATTTTTCTCCCTTTTTCAAGGAGCTTCTGTCCTTTTTTAACATCATCGCCTACATCAACGATGTTTTCTTTATTTGCGACGCTTTCATATACTGCAATATTTTCAGTATTGAAGTGTTCACAGTTTTCTATCATAACAACAGCATCCGAGCCACCAGGAAGCATTCCCCCGGTCGGTACATAAGCACATTCTCCACGCTGTAAATTTATTGTTACATCCTGCCCCATATATATGTCATCTGTTATTTTCAAAAAAGACGGGACACTCTCTGATGCTGCCTGGATATCCTTTGATATTACGGCATAGCCATCCACAGTAGAACGTGGAAAATCAGGCACATTAATTGGGGCAATAATATCTTCCGCCAATATACAGCCAAGTGCAGAATCTATTAAAACCATTTTTGTTGAAACAAAGTCATGCAGCGTATATTTCAAAAGCTTTTCTCTTGCTTGTTCAAGAGAATCAACAGTTAACAATTTCATTAAACTTATTTCTCCTTAAAGCTCAGAATATTTGCATCAATATATTTTTTCAGTCTTTCATTATCGCACTTAAATAGCATGTCCTCAACTGTTCCACTTTCTAATATACTGCCATTATCAACAAAATGCACCCTGTCACACATTCTTTGAATCTGTGCAAGCTGATGGCTTATAATTATCCATGTTACAGGAGAATTTTTTTGAATATCATTTATTGTATTCTCAAATAATCTTACACTTTCCATATCAAGATTAGATAATGATTCATCAATAATTATTAACTGCGGGTGAAAAATCAGAGAACGAATTAGCGATAGCTTTTGTCTTTCACCACTTGAAAGACGTGGTGCATATTCATTTTTTTTATGGAACAGGTTGAATTTTGTTAGGTAAAAATCTATTTCTTCCTGATTTGGCGTTATTCTTCTGATTTTTAATGGATAAATAATATTCTCATAAACAGACGTATGCATAAGATAGGGCCTTTGAGATGTCATGGTAATTTGTGATGAATCAATAGTCTCAAAATCTATTATAATATTTTCAGGTTCAAGCAATCCCAGAATCAACTTTGAAATAGATGTTTTCCCACACCCGTTTGCTCCTATTATTCCATGAACTTTTCCATCTTGTATTTTCCAATCGTTAATTTTGATAGACAGATTTCCCAACTGCTTCTGAAGGTTAATAATTTTCATCAACTATTTCCTCTTTTCTCAAAAAATCTGTTATCCATTGCAATATAAAAGCAATTAGCAATAGCATTACTCCCAATGCTATTCCTTCACTGAAAATGCCCTGGCTTTTTAATAGTGATATTGCTGTTGTCATAGTACGGGTGCTTCCCTTGATATTGCCTCCAACAAGCATGACGGCACCAACCTCACTGATTGCTCTGCCGAACCCAGCAACAAGTGCAAAATAGATTTCTGACCTCATTTCTTTAATGATAAGAAAGCTTGTCTGCCTTGAATTTGCGCCCATTGTTTTTGCAAAAAATCTGATAGGCATAGCAGATTTTAATGCTGATGAATAAATCATTCCGCTTACAATTGGGGTTATAATTAAAACCTGCGCAAAAATCATTCCCTTAACAGTAAAAAGAATGTGAAGAGAACCCAAAGGCCCTCTTCTCATTAAAAGCATGTAAACAACCAAGCCTATCACAACTGGTGGGACACCCATGAGAGTGCGATTAATTCTTACTACTATCTTCTTGCCTTTAAAATTAAATCGCTCAAGCAGCAAACCGATAATAATACCGAATACTGCTGAAATAATCGTAGAAGATATTGCCATAATCAAAGTAGTTTTGACCGCAGACATTACACCTACATCAGAAAATCCCTTCGCAACCAGTTCGCTGATAAACTTCATTATCATACTCCGTTCTTAATTATGCGTCTGTTCCTGCATTAGGTGTAAAGAGTGCCTGGCCATAATCGGCAACACCGTATTCAGAAATAAGCTTTTGAATTTTTTCAGAACATATCCAATTAATGAATTCTTCTGCGCCTTCGATGTTTGTATCAGCATATTTATCAGGGCTAACAGCTATTACGCCATACTGGTTCAAAAGATTTTTGTCGCCTTCACATATAACTTCAAGTTCAAGCCCTATTGTTGAATCACTCTTATATTTAAGATATGTGCCTCTGTCGCTTAGGCAATATGCCTTCATTTCGTCAGCCATTGTAAGAGTAGCCCCCATGCCCTGACCAGACTGAATATAATTCGGGTTTACAGCTGGGTCAACATCAATACTTGTCCAAATCTTCTTTTCTTTTTTATCTGTGCCTGAATCATCACCACGATTAATAAACTTTAATTCTTGTTCAGTTATTGCTTTAAAAACTTCGCCTATATCGTCATTTTTCTCAATTGGGTCTGCTGGGCCTACAACAACAAAATCATTGTACATTACTGGAAATCTCTTAACGCCATAGCCTTCTGCAACAAATTCTTCTTCACTGGCTTTTGCATGCACAAGAATAACATCAACATCTCCATTTTCACCCATGGTGATTGCTTCGCCAGTTCCTACCGATGCCCACTCCAATGTGTATCCTGTATCCTCTTTAAATATTGGAGCAAGATAGTCAAGCAAACCGGTATCTGCTGTGCTTGTTGTTGTAGCCATCATTAATTTACCTTTATCTGCAACTGAAGATGCCTTGCTATCCTCACTTTTTTGGCAACCAGCCAACATCATTACTGCCATAACAAGTGGCAATACACTAATTTTATTTTTCATTTTACTTCCTCTTACTAATTTTAATGTATAATTTCCATGTCATCTCCGGCTTTTATTGTGCCTCCAACCAAAACCTTTGTAAAAACCCCTTCCCTTGGCATAATACAATCTCCCATCATTTTATATATTTCACATCCGGAATGACATTCTTTTCCTATCTGAGTCAGCTCAAGTATAACATCATTGCATTTAAATCTGGTTCCAACAGGTAAAGACTTAAAATCAATTCCTGCAACAATAATGTTTTCTCCGAAAGCGCCATTATTTACAGGTGCACCCTTTGCTTTAAACTCCTCAATTTTTTCATAAGAAATAAGGCTCACCTGCCTATTCCATTTCCCAGCATGAGCATCATTTTCAATTCCCCAGTCAGTAATCAATGTTACTGAACTAACACTGCGCTTTTGTGTACCTTTTTTTTCACTTATGTTTGTTGCCATAACTTTTCCCATATATGATTCTCCTATTTTCTTGCACATTCTGAACTTTTCCCCAACATAATACTAATACCATGCTCTAATTCAGAAATTATATATTCAAGGCATTCCTCAACTGCCTTCGGGCTTCCAGGAAGATTTACAATCAAAGTTTCTTTTCTTATTCCAGCTGAAGCTCGGCTGAGCATTGCCCGTTTTGTAAATTGCAGGCTAAACATTCTCATTGCTTCCGGTATTCCGGGAACTTTTTTTTCTATTATTTTTTCAGTAGCCTCAGGGGTGCAATCTCTTTTGCTAAAACCTGTACCTCCGGTGGTCAATATAAGATTCGCAATATTATTATCTGCAATACGCTTCATTTCTTCACAAAGAACATCTAGTTCATCAGGAAGAATTATTTTATGAACGACCTCATACCCATTCTTTTCAACAATTTTTTGAATAACACTTCCGCTTATATCCTGCCGTTCATTTCTAAATCCAGAATCACTTGATGTTATTATTGCTACTCTGGTCATATTATCCTCCAATCTGGAACATAGATTTAATTTCTTTTTCTTTTACATTCAATTTATCAAAATTGTGTTCAAGTGGTTTCTGGTCTACTGTGTCAATTATTGCCCTTGAAATCTGCTCATCTGTTCCACCATTTCTTATAAGCGAGCGTAAATCGTAGCCATTGTTGTATTGCAAGCAGGTCTTTAAAAATCCTTCGCAAGTCAATCTCACTCTGTTGCAGCAGTCACAGTACTTATGGCTTAATGAGCTGATAAAACCAATTATTCCCTTAAACCCATCGATTTTATAGTATTTACTAGGGCCGTTTCCAAGCTTTTCATATACAGGAATTAAAGGGCCATACTCCTTTTCAATTAATTGCTCAATACTCTTCTGGCTTACAAATTCAAATTCATTCCCATAACCAATTGGCATCATTTCAATAAATCTCACACTTATGTTTAAATTTTGTGCAAGTGATGCAATTTCAACAAGATTCTGTTCCTTTATACCCAGTGGGACGCAATTAATTTTAACAATTAACTGCGGATAATTTAAAGCAGACTTAATACCTAAAAGAGCGTTCTCAAGCTGGTCACGCCTTGTCATCCTATGGTAAAGCTCCTTGTTCAAAGTATCAAGGCTGATATTTATTGCTGATATCCCAGCCTTTACAAGCTCATCGATACTCTCTGCTAAGAGAACTCCATTTGTTGTGAGGGTAATCTGTTCTATGCCATTTATCTGATTCAGCTGGGCTACCAGCTGGTGCAAGTCTTTACGAACGAGTGGTTCACCACCAGTTATTTTAATTTTTTTAAAACCATGATAGGCTAATATCTTAACTATTCTGATAATTTCATCATATCTGAGAATATCAAAATGGCTCACAGATTCAATTCCATATTCCGGCATACAGTATGTGCATCTTAAATTACATCTGTCTGTTACTGATATTCTTACATAATCAATTGTTCGGCCAAAGCTATCTACCATAAAAACTCTCCACTTTTGCCCCCTGCTTTTTCAACCAGATGGATATCTGTTATAATCATTCTTTTATCAATTGCCTTGCACATATCATAAATAGTAAGAAGTGCAGTGCTAACGCCTGTAAGTGCCTCCATTTCCACTCCTGTCTTACCGTCAATTTTAACCTTGCATATTGCAGTTATTTTATTATTATCGCAATCAGTTATAAAGTCAATACTGCATTTTTCAATCAAAAGTGTATGGCACATTGGAATGAGATTTGGAGTCTGTTTTACTGCCATTATGCCAGCTACTCTTGCCACACCTAAAACATCACCTTTTTTTGCAGTTTTATTTTTAATCGCATCCATTATCTCCTGGCATACTATTATACACCCAGAAGCGACAGCAATCCTTTGCGTTATACTTTTATCAGAAACATCTACCATAATAGCGTTTCCTTCATTATCAAAGTGTGAAAACTTATCTTGCATTATCTGATTTCCTTTTTTATCATTTTGTGGGCATTGCATTCAGGGTTAATTGAAACTTTAATTTTATCAAACGACATTCCAATACCATCATATTGAAGCATATATCCTAATAAATCTGACTTTATGTCCAGAATCATTTTAATACATTCTGTCGCCTGTAAGCACCCGATAACACCTGCGGTAGCACCAAGGGTACCGGCAGGAGAATTGCTTTCGTTGTCAAAAAAACCCATACACTCAATGCATGGTGTTTCACGCGTAATAGCGGTTAAAAAGCCATAAAACCCACTAATTCCTCCTTCAATCAGAGGAATATTTTTATTAAGGCAAGCATCATTAACAATTAGTCTGGTTTTTATATTGTCAACGCAGTCAACAACTATATTTATATCATTTAAAATACGATAAATGTTATCAGCTGATACTCGTTCGGATATTACTTCAATTTCTACATCAGGATTCTGTTTGTTAAGAACTTTTTTAGCACATGATGCCTTCCCCATGCCAATATCAGAACTACCGTATAAAAATTGCCTGTTGAGATTTGATTCAGTAACTGTATCATCATCTGCAATTCTGATATAACCAATGCCAGCACATACCAGATAGGTTAATGCAGGGCAACCAAGCCCACCAGCACCTATGACAAGTACCCTTGCTTTTTTAAGCTTGTTCATTCCCTGATGTGATATTTCATCAACCAATATTTGTCTTTCGTATCTCATTATACCACCTGATTTCTAAGTTATTTTATTTAAGGGCAGCATAACAAGCCCTTGGACCATAACCAGCCTTGCAAGCGGGACCATTGTTACTAAAATAATCTTCCCCTTTTGTTTGCATTGTCAATTTCGGTTGAGATTACAAGCCGATTTTTGTTATATATATTCTTTTTAGTATATCCATATATATTTCATAAAATCAATCATAAAAGCAAGCAAAAATTAAAATGTGAAACAAAAGCTTATATACCAATATTTTTGTTTATAATATTATAAATCATATCAGATTATATTGCAATATTTTCTGTGATATGGCAACCTTTTATGTCATAAATCTACAATATTTTATAAAAGTATAACTGATTTTTATTTGAAATGTTGACAATGAGAATACTCACCAACAGCTTGACAATTTGGCTTTTATTATTGTTATTGTTCTCGAATTTGATTGAATTCCTGCCGTCAATTCCCCACTATTCTGAATATTTGTTATTATCATCAGGCAGGGGCCTGACTTTGAAATCCCACAAGGGTGGGGGCTTTGCGGTCGCCCCCGTACCCCTTCGCATCAAAAATCATAGTTTTTAGACACTCTGGCCACAGGAGTATATTGCACCTGTGGTTTTTGCAATTATAATAAGTTAAACTATACAACATAGCATACTATCGACAAATATACAATTATGGTGTAAAATAGAAATATAAAACAGAAAAGAGGGCTGATATGATTTTAAAAGAGCAAATAAGTTTTCTTGAAAAAAATCTGAGCTTCTGGAATGAATTAAGTAATGATGAGAAGAATGAAATTATACAGTACAGTTTTATTACAAAATATAATAAGGGCGCAAAAATATATGGTTCAAACAAGGATTGTTTGGGGCTAATTTTAATTGAGGAAGGCAGGCTGAGAGTTTTTATAGACTCTGAGGATGGCAAGGAGATTACACTCTACCGATTGCTGAAATATGATACGTGCATATTATCAGCCTCATGCATGATGAAAAATATTAATTTTGAAATTAATATTGAGGCTGAGGTTGACACAAACGTAATTGTTGTTCCAACAAAATATTTTAATCAGCTAAGGGAAACCAACAGCGGAGCAAAAAGCTTTTCATTTGAGCTTGTTACTGCACGTTTTAGTGAGGTTATGTGGGTATTTGAGCAATATGTTTTCGGCTCAGCCGCAAAAAGGCTCGCTTGCTTTTTGTCAGAGCAGGCATTTCTGCAGAATTCCGATGTGCTGGTATTGACGCATGAATTTATTGCGAATGATATTGGAACAGCAAGGGAAGTAATAACAAGGCTGCTGAAACACTTTGCAAACGACAATATAGTTTCTCTATCAAGAGGCAGCATAAAAATTGAAGACAGAAAAGCTTTGCAAAAATATTGCAGCTAAGTGATTTTGTCACGGAATATCCTATAAATTCTGGATACAATATTAACAAGGAGGTTGGAAATTTGAAAGACGTTATTGTAATAGGAAAAGGCCCCTCTGGAATTTCCG
>QKDG01000147.1 GCA_003246805.1 Clostridia bacterium
ATACCATCAAACAAATCATTATTATCTGTCATAACAATCACCTTTCTAATCAGAAATTATCTGCTCTTTTAGCTTTTGGCGGCCTCTTGACAAAAGAGAACGCACTGATGATGCCCTCATTCCGCATATTTTTGAAATTTCGTCGCTTGTATATCCGCAGACAAGATTCAAAGAAAAGCATATTCTTTCTTTTTCGCTTAAAAGATTGAACTGCTGCAAAATTTCAATCATACTATACGGATTGTCAGAGCCAGGCTGGTCATAGCTCTCTGCCAAATCGGAAGTCGTATTCCTTTGCTTAACATATTCAGCCTGTTTTCTACATATTTTTGCGTTAAGGATTTTAAACATCCATGCTTTGAATGCATCGATGTTCTTTAAGTTTTTGATGCTTTTAAAAGCATCAAGCACAGCATCGCTCACTGCATCTGCTGCATCATGGGGATTATTCAGATTGCATAACGCTATGTAATATAGATCTTTATACACAACCGAATAAAGCTCTGCGAAGGCATCGGTATCGCCGGATTTTGCTTTTGCCACATATTCATTGAAATCTGACATAATACACCTCACGAAAATTTATTGAGCACCTCCCCTTTAATGGCATTTAAACCTGCTATTTATATAGTGTATAAAAACAGGGAAAATGTTGCAAGGGAAAGAAAAATACTGATTGAAATATTAAAACTATAAAAAATTATATCATATATCTACATTTATTTCAATTTAGTTTTATATGAAGCAGATATTTATATATAAATGTCGAAATCAGCTGCCATAAATGTAAAAAAATAACAAAATATATTTTTAACAATAAGCCAATTATACAGTTTGAAATATCAAAAAATGGTTGTTGAAAACTCAAAGATTTCAACAGCGAAAAATCAAGGTTTTTAACACTTTCAACAGGATTTTCAACACAATTTTAAGATTATACTATTTGTACATTTTGATTTTCAACACTTCTTTCAACAATTCGCTATAAAAACGTTGAAAACTATATATACAAACAAGTATAATTTATAAGAAAACGGCATATTATTATAAACACTTTTTTTATTAAAACTGGAAATACTTAAATAAAAAAAGCGTTGAAAAAACAAAACTTTATTGCAACAGCGTGTTGCTATTTTTCTATTGACAATAATATTTAAAGGTTCTATAATAAATCTATTACATTAATATATATGTGGAGGGTTTAAAATGAGCAGAGTTTACAATTTTAGCGCTGGCCCGGCTGTGTTGCCAGAAGAAGTTCTGAATATTGCGGCTAACGAACTAACAGAATACAAAACAACAGGTCAATCCGTTATGGAAATGTCCCACCGTTCAAAAGAATATGGTGCAATTATTTCGGAATGTGAAGGCTTACTTCGTGAAGTAATGTCAATTCCTGATAATTATAAGGTTTTGTTTCTACAAGGTGGCGCCTCCTCCCAATTTGCTATGATTCCTTTAAATTTAATGAATAAATCAAAAAAAGCCGATTTTGTAATAACAGGGCAATGGGCTAAAAAAGCGTATCAGGAAGCTCAGAGATACGGTGAATGTAAGGTAATTGCATCTTCCGCGGATAAGACATTCTCATACATTCCACAGCTTGACGAAACCAGCTTTACAAAGGATGCCGATTATTTTCATATATGCATGAACAACACCATCTATGGCTCACGCTTTGTTGATTTGCCGGAAACAGGCAGCGTTCCGCTTGTTGCAGATATGTCATCCTGCATTTTGTCTGAGCCTTATGATGTATCAAAATTCGGGATAATCTATGCAGGCGCACAAAAGAATATGGGCCCTGCTGGGCTTACTGTTGTTATCATCAGGGAAGACCTTATTGGTAATGCACAGGATATTACTCCTACAATGTTTAACTATAAAACACATGCTGAAAATGATTCTATGTATAACACTCCGCCTACTTATGGCATTTATATTTTAAAGCTTGTTCTTGAATGGGTTAAAAACAAGGGCGGACTTGAAGCAATGAAGGCTATAAACGAGAAAAAGGCTGCAATTCTATACGATTTTCTTGACAGCTCAAAAATGTTCAATGCAACAGTTTTCGGCAAAGACCGTTCACTTATGAACGTTCCTTTTGTTACCGGAAATGAGGAGCTTGACAGCAAATTTGTAACACAGGCAAAGGCAGCAGGCTTTATTAACCTTAAAGGCCATCGTTCTGTTGGCGGAATGAGAGCGTCAATATATAACGCTATGCCTGTTGAGGGTGTAGAAAAGCTTGTTGAATTTATGAAGACATTTGAAGCAAACAACTAATTTTCTGGTGCGGATGTATTCGCCGGGAAATAGCATATAGGGGGAGAATTATGTATAAAATACAAACTTTAAATAAAATAGCAGCAATCGGAACAGATAATTTTGACGGTGTCAAATATCAGGTGGCTGACAGTATTGACAATCCTGATGCGATTCTTGTTCGCTCAGCATCAATGCATGAAATTGGGGATAACCTGCTTGCTATTGCAAGAGCAGGTGCAGGTGTAAACAATATTCCTGTTGAAAAATGCATAGAGCAGGGAATTTGTGTATTCAACACCCCTGGTGCCAATGCAAACGCAGTTAAAGAGCTTGTTGTAGCAGGGCTTTTATTATCTTCAAGAAAAGTGCCAGAAGCTATTGAATGGGCAAAAGGATTAAAGGGCAACGGTGCTGAGGTCCCTAAAATGGTTGAAAAGGGTACTTTGTAGGACCAGAAATAATGGGGAAAACTCTTGGAGTAATCGGGCTTGGAGCAATCGGTGTGTTAGTTTCAAACGCAGCAATCTCACTTGGGATGAGAGTTGTAGGATATGACCCGTTTTTATCTGTAAAAGCTGCATTGGGACTCTCACCCTCTGTTATAAATGCAAAATCAATTGACGAGGTTTATGCGGAAGCTGATTATATAACATTACATCTCCCATATAATGCTGATACAAAAAACACAGTATGCGAAGCATCATTATCCAAAATGAAGGAGGGTGTGAGAATCCTTAATTTTGCCCGTGGTGAGCTTGTAAATGATGATGATATCATAAAAGCTCTTGAAGCTGAAAAGGTTTCATGCTATGTTACTGATTTCCCTGATGAAAAGGTTATTGGCGCAAAGGGAGTTGTAGCTATACCTCATCTTGGTGCATCAACCCCTGAATCTGAGGATAACTGTGCATATATGGCTGCTGTTCAGGTAATAGATTATCTTGAAAACGGAAATATAAAGAATTCAGTAAATCTGCCGGATGCTGAAATGGCAATTTCAGGCGATACAAGAATTTGCGTTATTCACAAGAATGTTCCTGCTATAATTTCAAAGCTGACTACCGTACTATCGGGCTTGAATATCAATATTGAGAATATGCTGAACAAATCAAAAAAGGACTACGCCTATACTTTAATTGATGCTGACGGAACTGTTGATGAAAGCATCAAAGCACAGCTTGAAGCTATTGAGGGAGTAATTAAGGTTCGTTGCATATAGAAATGCAGCTTGAAAATTGCTAACATTACTGTTTTTGTAGCTTAAAATAATGTTGAAAACCCATCAAGGCTACTTTTTTAGCCTTGATGGGTTTTATAAAAATAAGAAGTAAACTAAGGAGGAATTAAATGAATAGAAATGCAGAAATATTATATCTTGTCGTCCCTTGCTATAACGAAGAAGAAATGCTGCCGATATCAGTAGTAAAAATAAATGAAAAGCTTGAAGAGCTTATTATATTGAATAAAATATCTGACAAAAGTAAAATAATGCTTGTTGACGATGGCTCAAAGGATAAAACATGGGAAGTTATAGAGGCCCTTAATAATGAATACAAAAAAGTTACAGGCATAAAGATGGCAAGGAACAAAGGGCATCAGAATGCGCTGCTTGCAGGGCT